>NZ_CAXUBY010000007.1:0-107916 GCF_964249515.1 Eubacterium sp. 3_1_31 | reverse complement strand
AACAAAGGAAGTATAAAAAAACAGAAGTAAATCCAAGATGTTAAATTTGGAAATACCCCTGTTTGTCGACAGTCTGAAACCGCATTGCATGCGGTTTTCTTATATATTATGATTTTTTAGATGCCGTCTGAAGATTCTTCCTGAACAACTGGTTTAAATTCATAACGAACTACCTGATCTTTTCCTGTGTTCATAGCCATTTCTGTTAAAGCCCCTAAGTCTTCGATGAAAGAACGGCCCATATTCACTTCGATCAGCATAGGCAGGTTAGTACCGGCTAATACTTCGACATTACCTCTTGGATATCCAACCATTACAGCTGTTTTGAAAGGAGAACCTCCACCAAGATCAGAAAGTACCAAAATACCATCACAATCTTTTAAAGAATCTAAAGCTTTAGTTAATTCTCTTTCTAAATCTTCTACTGAATATTCCTGTGGAAAGTCAACAGCTACATAGTTTTGTGGATCACCAGCAATTAATTTCAAAGAGCTAGTAAGACCTGTTGCGAAATTTCCGTGTCCGGTTACGATTAATCCTATCATGTTATTTACCTCCAACAATTATTTCTTTGTATATGGGTGCAAGATGACACCTTTTACTACACGGTTAACTTCTCCTGTAGGACATGGATTGTCTGGAGTAGAACCATATGCTAATGATTTGAATAATGCTAAAATCTGTGCAGCTACGATGTAGTTGAATCCTAAGAATGCATTGTCATGTTCATTTTTCAAGTTACAAGCATATGCATAATCAACTAATTCAACGATTTCTTTATCTTCTTTATTCATGATCGCAGCAATTTTATTGCCTTTACGCTGTGCACTCATTTCTTTAATCAAATCCACTTCATACTGGCGAGTATATGGATCGTCACTAACATAAACAACTGTTAATGTTTCATCATTGATGATTGATTTAGGTCCATGACGGAATCCCATTGGCGTATCAAACATTGTAGCAACTTTACCTGCAGTAAGTTCCAACATTTTCAGCTGACTTTCCTGAGCGATACCTTTTAAGCAGTTTGCTCCAAGGTAAACGATACGGTTGAAATCAAATCCATCAGCGATTTCTTTAAATGTATTCCAATCATTTGCGCAAGTATTTTCAGCAGCTGTGATAACATCTTCTAATTCTGCTTTTACTTCATCCAGATTATCCAAGCTGAAGCATAACAGCGTTGCTAACATCATGTTAGAGAAACTGCTGGTCATAGCAAAGCTTTGATCGTGTGTTTCTGGAGTTAAATTGATAGCATATGCATTATCACGTTTTGCAGCTGCTTTACTCAAAGCACCTTCTGCATTACAAGTGATGAATAAGTGATATACATTCTTACCGCATACTTCATCCGCAACATCAACAGCACCTACAGATTCTGGTGAGTTACCACTTCTTCCATAAGATACTAACAGGGTTGGTTTGTCCTGAGATAAATAAGCTTCTGGAGTTGCAACGATATCGGTTGTTCCATAAGATTTTGTTTTGTAATTTGTACGTCTTGCAACATACGTATAAATAGAGTTACCAACAAATTCACTTGTTCCGGCACCTGTCAGAATGATGTCATAATCTTCATTCTTTGTGACATTTTCAATAAATGCCTTTAATTCATCTTTGCTGTCTTCGATCTGTTTGATGGTTTTTCTCCACGTTGCCGGCTGCTGGTTAATTTCCGTTGCAGTGAAGGTTCCCTTCAAACTTTCCCACTGTGCTGAGTCTTTTCCAAAAATCATGTTTCATCGCTCCTTTTCTGAATTTTGAAATCCTTTTCATTACGACTTCATTATATCTCACGATAGTAAAAAAAACAACGCACTGTGCATAAAGTTGTTAAAATGTGCAAAAACCTCACTAATTTTCGATATTGCCTTTTTTATAGCGTTAATTATCCGCTGACAGCCTTAATAAATGTGAAAGAAGTGGATTCTGATATAGGATAAGAAAATAGGTATGCGATGCTTTAAAAAGCATTATTTTCTTTGTATTTCTTTCTTTTAAGGTAGACGAACTTCTTGTTTCCATATATAATAAGCGTTAGAGGTGATTTTTAATGGCTATAAAAGGCAGAAAAACCGCGATGTCAGCAGAAGACAATAAAATAGGCGGTCTTAATGTATATCATGATGAAAAAGGACGTCCCGTATATCTTAACCGTATGAATCATGTAGGTTATGTGTTAACAGATAAAACCAAACCATTCCGTACCTATAGTTCGCGTTTCTTTATCGGTGGCATTGCCGCAATCTTTGCATATATGTTTGAGCTTCCTTTGATTATGTGTATTTTCCTAGGTATTGCAGCATATGCGCTCATGGAATTCAAATTCCGTAAATTCCTGCAGACTTTGCCACAGATACCAAATTTCAAACCGGTTAATCACATGGGAACGATACAATCAGAAGCAAATTTAGATGCGAAAAAAATTATCATCAAGATCTTTTTATTTATCGCTTTATCTGTATTGCTGATCATCAATGCATATCAGCAAGGGTATGAAGGTGTCATCCTGTATCTGAATTGGGCAATTGCCGTTGCCGCTGCTATCATGTGTATAATTGAAATCAGAGCATTTCTATTCAAGAAAAACAACGTTGGTTAAGAAAAAAACTGTAATCAAAAGATTACAGCATAAATTCATTGAGAAAGAAGAGAATTCTAAACGGCTATTCAGCCATGTATAAGAATTCTCTTTTTATTTCTTGATTTCACAAAACAATCTTTTTAAAGCATACGGTATATTACAAAAAAAGCTAAAGATGATATTTTCATCCTTAACTTTCTAAATATCTTTTGCTTAGGCATCTGCCAGTTTTACACTTGACTGCCCCTAATAATACTCATGCAGCCATAATGGCTTTTTTAAAATGGCATACGCTTCTTTGGGCGTTTTTGCTTTGGCATTAAACAGCTTATTAAACAATGGATAACTGTTAATGCGGGCCATCATAAAGGCTGAACGTTTAGGTATCGCCAAGGTAAAGATTTTTTCAAGTTTTTCACTTTGACTGACTTCCACGATAATAGCCTCATGATCACCAAGTATCTCTTTCATCATCCGCTGTAAAGCAATCGACTCCATATAAACAGCCTCTTTCACAACGAGATCATTTTTCTGCATTTGATAAATCAAATACCCGCAAAGCGTCCCATGCGCATCACGATATGTTACCAACTGCTTAATTCCCAGAGTCAACTCTTTTAACAATGTTTCATAATAGGCCACATCTCGTTCATAATATCCATCAAAATGACGGATAAATTGCCGATACGCCTTTAACAACTCTTTTGCTTCAGCCTCATGTGCCACTCGCAGTGGTATGATCTTATTAAGGTATTCCCTTTGAATGAGATATTGTTTGCGTTCATATAGTACCTGAAAGCCAAATTGTTCATATAGTCGCGGATTGAATGCTTTCACCAATGTAATTAAATGGTTATGACTCGCCTCATCCAATGCACTGTTCATCAATTCACGCATATGTCCGCGGCGGCGATAATCGGGTAATGTGCTAACTCCCAATATATAAGAGATATTCAACAATTTACCTTGAAACCGCATGACGTGTGTATTCATTTGCAGACTGGAGATAATACGATGATCCTGTTCCTGTACCAAACAAACACCTTCATCAAATAAATGACGGAAATAGAAGCTTAAATAATTACGATTTTGACTTGGATAGGCATGTTTCCATAATTCATAAACCTCAGATTTGTCGTCTCTTCCAGCTTCCTTTACCATGCTTACCACGCTCCATTATCATCTTTTTCTTCCGTTTCTGTATATTCAACATCAATGATATCATCTGTATCACTTGTTCTACGCTGATTGTCATACCTACGATAGTCTTGAAAATCCTCTTGATCATAAGAATCCATATCATCTTCAAACTTTTCCATGTTTTTTTGAATTTTATGTTTCATATATAAAATATAGAAAAATAATGCCAAGACGATGAATAGAATAATCGGTAAAACAATTGGTAAAATCATAAAGAATACATAAAGCAATAAAATAGCTACAATAATATAGATAAGAATGTCCATGATATTCCTCACTTTCATCAAAATATTACAGATTCATTATAATATAAAATCTTTGTTCTGTATATGAAAAGAGGGATTTCGCCCTCTTCTTCTATAATAAGTCTTTTTCGTGTACACCCAATGCTCTCGCAATTGCTTCCACTACCCGCAGCGACACATTCCGAACACCACGTTCGATGTCGGAAATATAATGTTGATGAACATGGCAAAGGGCTGCCAGTTCTTCCTGCGTCAAATGTCGCTGTTTTCTCAATGAACGCACATTGCGTCCAAAGCGGGCTTCAATACGCAGTCGTTGATCTCCTCTACATTCTTTTTGCCGTCTTTCCAGCTCCTTTTTCGAAACATTGGGGGTACGTGCAATGTATGCCTGCATACACGCTTCCCACCTTTCTAGGTTCTATTGTATCATATTTTTATGACGTAAAGACGACTTTTTCGCTTTTTTATGAAAGCCATAATAGAGCAGCATACCTAACCATAAAAGAGTACATATTCCAAGATATATAGGCCCCTGAAAAGGATAACGCTTATGTTTTTTTTCTATCGTTGGTTTTGCCATCGTCTGTGTTGTTTTTGTTTCTGCTTTCTCCATTTGTTCCTCATATACATATTCAGGATTGCGTATTAATATATAAGCAAGACCCTGTGAAAGCAATTCTTCTTGTATAAGCGTTCCATCCGCAAACAGATATACACTTAGCTTTTCATTAATTTGTGTCGTAGGATCTATTTCCATTGTTACATGATCTGCCTCCATTAAGATAGAACAGGTTTTCTTCCAAGCATTTTCATTTTTTAAATGGATATTAAATAAAGAAAGATTTAATTTGCTTCCTTGACTCTCTGCGATAATCTGATTTTTTTGGCAGTCACTAATTTGTACTTCATAAGGCGTATTATGTAGAAAAGGAAAAAGTGCAGCTATTAGTATCATGAAGATTTTCATATCATCACCCTTTTTAGTCTGCACTTTTCTATTTAATTTATACCTTGCGGTACTGATCAGCCATTTCCTTTAATTTTGCCAAGCGATGTTTCATGCCCGATTTCGATATAGTTTCATCATATACATCTGCGCAATAATCACATAGCTCTAAAAGGCTGGCTTCCGGTAATTCCTTTCGCGCATAAGCAGCATGCTGAAGCTTTTCAGGCAATGCCTCTAAACCACGATAATTTTCAATCCATTGAATATCTTCCAATTGTTTTTTCCCCGCTGCCATACTTTTCATCTCATTTGCCAGCTCACAATTATCCAAACGTGTCAATGAGTTCATGAAATCTCGTTGAATACGACTATCTTCAAACGTAAAGACTGCATCGCTTGCGCCAATATAACGAAGAAAATCACCAATCTTATCACTGGCTTTTAAATAAATCACATCTTGATTGCGGCGTTTGATATATTTTGCCGGCAAATCAAAGCGGTTCATTAGCTTTTGAATAAACTTTGCCAACGCTTCATTGTTGGTACTGATTTCTAAATGATAATTTGCTTTATTCGGTGAATTAACGCTACCTCCAGCCAAGAAAGCTCCTGCTAGATATGCTCTGGCACAGCATTCTTTGCGCAACATACGGCTAGATGGATGAGCCTGCAAACCTTTTTCGGTGAATATTTCCAAATCCTTTAAGATTTCCATTGCTTTATTTTCCACACGTATCACATAGATATTATTTTTTTTCAGTTTCATCTTTTTGATAACAGAAAGTCGTGTCGTTACATCATAACGTTCTTTCACCAATTTATAGATACGTTTCGCCGTTGTGGGATTTTCTGTTTTAATTGTCAGATGCACCCCATCACTAGTGAAATTCATCGTTGAACACATTTGTAAAACAGCGCTCAATTCTGCTTTCATACAGCAAGGATGCAACTCATTCGCCGCTATTTCCGATTTAACTTCCGTCGTAAAAGACATCTACATCATCCTAACTCTTTTTCTATAACTTCCTGAATTACATCTCTAATCTTATCTGAATCATGACGAATCAGCTGATCTTCAAAACTTAAGACATCACGATATAATATTTCATAATCATGCTGCTCTTCCTTTACCTTGACCGGTTCACTTCCCATAGCTAAATATTTATCAAGTAATTCTTTGCTGACAACATTATTATGCGTAATGACAATATCTACGGCATCCGCAAAGGAATGACGCTGTAAAGCCCGAATATGATCTTCAACTGAGAAATGATCTGTTTCTCCCGGTTGTGTCATCGCATTACAGAAATATATCTTTTTTGCTTTATTTCTTTTTAATTCATCCACCACACCATTGACAATCAAATTAGGCATAATGCTTGTATACAAGCTGCCAATACCGTAGAAAATGATATCCGCTTCATGAATGGCTTGTAGAGCTTCTCTAGTAGCTTCAACATCATCTTGATAAAAAACCTTTTCAATACGATTGGAAAACTTAGGGATATTGCTTTCCCCGCGAACAATCGTTCCATCTTCCATAATAGCGTAAAGCGTAATGACCTGTAAAGAACTTGGTATAATATTTCCACGCACTTTTAAGAATTTTGAAAAGGCACGGATGGCCTCCATAAAACTACCGCTTGTCTGTGTTAAAGCAGTCAAAATCAGATTGCCTAAATTATGACCGCCGACATCACTGTCATCCCCGTCAAAGCGAAAATTCATCAGCGAGGTAAACATCGTTTCTTCCTCTGCCATAGCACACATCACACTGCGGATATCCCCCATAGCGGGGATATGAAATTGTCTGCGAATACGACCTGTACTGCCACCATCATCTGCGACGGTCACAATAGCGCTCAGGTTAATGTCAGGAATCTGTTTTAACCCTCTCAGCATAACCGATAACCCAGTGCCCCCGCCAATGACTGCTACATTTTTCATAGTTTAACCCACTTTCTTATCACGGTGTGATTTATAACAGGTATACTGATCACGATAATGAGAATACAGCCAATTGGTAATTGTCACACTGCGATGATGCCCACCGGTACAACCGATCGCTACCATAATGTGACTCTTATTTTGGTTTTTATATTGTGTGAAAACAAAATCTAAAAAGTTTTTTAAATGTCGGACATATTCTTTTGTCTGATCAAAACTCATCACATAATCATAAACCGGTGCATCATCACCCGTTTGTTTCTTCAGTTCCTCTATATAATATGGATTTGGTAGGAATCTGACATCAAAAACTAAATCTGCATCCATAGGAACTCCGTGTTTATAGCCAAAGGATACAAACGAAATCGAAAAGACACGGCGACTGTCTAACGCCAGCTTTTCCATCAACATGCTCTTTAATTCATGTTGATCCAATTTCGTGGTATCAATATGCATGATGGCATGTTCGCTTAAGGCATCAAACATATCGCGTTCCAATTCAATTGCCTCTTCTAAGGTTTTGGCCTTATGAAAGATGATCATGGGATGATGACGTCTTGTAAATTTGTAGCGCAATAGTAACTTCTCATTGCTGGCATCTAAAAAAACAATATGAATATTCACATCGATATTCTCAAAATACTGTAAAAATTTAGGATAATCCATTGCTGTTGTTGCCAAGGCAATGTTTTTATAGCGTGGATCCGGTTCGGTGTTGATAATTTTTCCCAGTGATGCAATTAACTGTACAGGGAAATTATCAATACAGTGATACCCCATATCTTCCAGAATACCCATGGCAGTTGTTTTACCTGCACCAGACATCCCGGTTATTAACACAACATTCTGTTCATTCATCTGTATCACCTCGCTATAAGTTTACCACAGCGAGCACACATTCGCTACTTTTTCTCACAAAAGAATCCTCTTTCCCTAATCATAAAAAAAGAAGCTGTTTCCTTCTTAGTAATCGGATAAAATCAATTACACGTAACAGCTGCTTTTACTGATATGCTCTTTATCGAAAATGATATTTATTCTTGCTTTTCACTCAACTCTCCGCTTTTCATAATTAAAACTTTGTCGCAAAGGCAATCAATATCTTCTTTATTGTGACTTGCAATAATAATTATGCATCCCGTATCTCTTAGTTTTTTGAATAAATCTCTAATTCGATAAATACTAATCTCATCCAATGCATTTGTAGGCTCATCCAATAATAAAACCTTTGGCTTCTCAAAAAGAGCTTGCGCGATTACCAGTTTCTGTTTCATCCCCAACGAATAAGTCTTTACTTTCTTCTTATCAGAAGGATTTAACCCTACATCTTCCAGTGTTTGCTTTATATCTTCTTCGCTGGCGATATGACGAATCATTGATAACATTTTCAAATTCGTAAAAGCGTCATACTGCGGCAACAAGCTCATCGTTTCTATGATAATTCCTGTATCTTCCGGAAAATCAATATCCTTGTGCAGCACCTTATCATCATATCTAATTTGTCCGGATGTCGCATAAATCATTCCCGCTAATGCTCTTAACAGCATTGTTTTTCCTGATCCATTTCGACCATACAAGCCATAAATCATCCCACTCTCAAATATATAGTTAATATTTTTCAAAACTTCTTTATCACTTAAAATTTTTGTATAATTTTCTACGATAATTTTACTCATTTTGCATTCTCCTTTCTCTTGTCAGCCCATAGTCCTTTCTTCGAACAACTGTTTCCCCTGCCACATAAATTAACCAGATTAGCGCAACATACTTGGCACAAACCATAAAATACATTATTAAATTCAAACGATTTGACCAAATTAGCTGAAATATATCAAGTTCTGAAAAAAGCACACTGCTTCGGTGATAACGAAACTCTGCCAACAACAGCATAGAAAGCCCAAAAGCAATGCCTATTCCTACTAGTTTAGAGCCATTACACAAATAACTAAAATAAAAGATTGCGCCAAATATTGCATAAGTTAACGTCCATATAATTATATTTAAGATCATCCCTAACAAATATCCGTTGTCAAACAACGAAAATACCTCTTGTAATTGTACAGTTATAAACAATAATTGCATTACCGCCAGTAAAGCACTAAAAAGTAAAGCACTGCTTACGATACTTTTCATTCCCTTTTTCAAATACGCTTTGCGTGAATACCTAATTACATAAAGTTCATTATGTAGTGGTAATCGATTGTCGCAATAAACAAATAAAACAAATTATAAACACTTAACATATATATAATATTCGTGAATCCTGATGACATCGAAATTACATTAAGCAATTCTTCAATTGTAGAATCAGAAGGCATATACCGATATGCCACATACCACCGAAGGCTTAGCACAAAAACTATAGCAATGATAGCGAGCAATGTCTTCTTTTTATTTGACATCCAATCCCCTCCTTACAAAATGTCTTTTTTGGTGATCATGATGCTCCCTCCAAAGTAAGTAAAAATAATCACGATTAATTCAACAGCAATTATCATACTAGGAGCAATATCTAAATCTATTAAACGATAATTCATCGCTAAACTAGGAAGAAAAAACAGATGGTATGCATCCGGAACCTTTGTTCCAATCAAAATATCCCCTATCCAGAATGAAATAAGAAAATAGCTTAAGATGAAAATCCACGCAAACTTTTGATGTACAAACACCTCTAGAAACATCATGATACTCAATAACATAATTTCCATCAGAACAAAAATTATAATCATAAATAAAATGTCTGTGAAGCTCATCATTCCACCTAAAACATCCTCAAAACGAATCTTCCCAAAAAACAATAACACACCCAAACTAAAAATAGCGCATTTCCATACTTCAAATAGAACTGTTTTCTTTATTATTAGCTTTTGGAAATGTGAGTATATCGCTTTCCTATTGTTATTCCTGACAACTAAACAAGCAGCATACTGTTCTAAGTAAGAAGTAAAGCGCAAGTTCAATAAAGAACTAATCATTGCAAAACTCCAAAATTGATATCCGTAATAACTTATGGATACCCTAAAACCAGGTTCTCCGTAAAGTGCTGAAAAAAGACCCCAACTATTCCGTGCAAACATAAACATACATACTAATACCGAGAAAATTAGAATTATCACATTATTTTTCTTGGATGACATCTTATACCACATCCCCTCTTGTGAATTGTTTATAATTCATCACTTAATACTTTCTTCTTATACCCCACTGCAATACTTCCTGCGACAAATAAAAGCAGTGTACAAAAAGCCGGAATGATCATATCTAATCCACATTCTGTAAAAGGCTGTAATACTGACATTATATCCCACGGTGACATAACCATAATCAACCAAAACATTAAAGAAACACCATATAAATATTTCAAATCTAATATACAAAAGCTTAATGCTGCACACATCACACCGCTTAACGATAATACGATGGAATTTATGATAATATATACAAACAGCATACTATATGGATAGGAAGCTATAAATGCTTGGAAAGCTCCATCCCTTTGTAATCGTTCAAATAAGTCTATATCTGTCCCTTGTCCGAATACAATTAAACAACATATATAGTTAATGCTACATGTTATAAACACCATTGCAAAACTAATCATAAACGTTGCCAACAGTTTTGTGAAAAACACTTTCTTCTTACTGCTTCTTGTAGACAATGCTTTATATGCACCACATTTATATTCGCTCACATAGGAATCTGCAGATACCACAAGAATATATAAAGGAAAAATCCACTGATACAGCATTGCTGTAATATGTCCTTCTGATGAATTAGCGACAAATGTTAGATGCGGTGCTATATCTACTTGTGACCAAGCAACAGGTTCTCCATATTTAATATGTGGTGTTATATTATTATGATAATTGATATACAAATCAAAAAAGGTAATCCCCAATAATATAAAAAACACCACATATGTTTTTTTATTCAGTAAAATACCATATAGCTCTTTTTTCAGCACACTACTTTCCTCCCTTTTTTAAGATATGAGTGTGGACTTTAGCCCACACTCATATTACTTCCCTGTTTCTTCATCCCAAAAACCACGAACTGTATAAGTCACATCATTAGACCTATTATTTTCCGCGGTTAGATAAACGGTACACTGACTAGCTTCTCCTTTTGCCGGGCTATATACAGTTCCATCTTGAACATTTATGGTTACTACATCTGAAACATTATTACCATTGTAGTTTTCTAACCAAAAACTTGTATAGTCCCCAGGTCCACCTTCATTGGTATAAGTCATCTTAACTTTCCACTTGTTATTGACATTCGTTGCTCCTCGATATCTTCCTTCAGAAACTCTTGAATTTTGCATATATTGTTTAATATGCAAAGTAAAAGGAATATTATCATCGACTGCCCCTGCCATAATTGGTGTTAAAGATGAACAGGTAACAAATACAGCGGATGCTAAAACGACTTTCATCCTTGTTTTCATACCCATGGTCTCCTTTCTGTAAACTTTGAGGTTTTCAATAACCTCACTTACATTGACACTATAGCACGAAAAAGAAGGCATGGTTTTTACTATGTCTGAAATAAGGAAAAACGTGTTTAAGGTATGATTTTTTCATTCATGATACTTATAATCACAGAAAACATTTGATCTGTATATTTTATCTGCATGTCCCCATGATATTTTTCTACTGTATTTCGCACGCTGCTTAAACCTAAACCCTTATGGTTTTCTTTTGTTGATAAAAGTGTTCCGTCTTCTTTCTTGTTGAATTTTTGTGGTGCTGGATTCTTAATTTTAATTACCATCATTTGCTGTATCTGTCGAATGCTTAAAGTAACGGTTTTTTTATCTTCACTTAGTGTTGCTACTGCTTCAACAGCATTATCTAATAAATTTGAAAAGATTGTTACTAAGTCAAAATCTTCGATGTTTTCAAATTTAACATCACGATTATGAATATCCACAAATATATTTTGCTTTGCTGCTTCTTTTACTTTATCATCAAACAATACTTGCAATACATGACGTGATGAATACCTTTGTAGTTCTTTATTTTTAATCTGCTCGGCTAAACTTTCTAAATAAGTTGATGTCTTATCTTGTTCATTCATACTCATAATCATTTGCAAATGATTTTTCATATCATGCAACAAATAGGATATTTCTTTTTCAGCTTCTTCTCTTCGCTTATAATAAGCATAATTCAAATTTTCTTTTTGCTTTATCTGCTCAAGGTCTATCTCTGCTTCATATCCTTTACAAAGCTGTTGTGCCAGATACAGAAATCCAAGCAATATAAAAAGAAAAAACAGAATAATGATAAAAGATAAAATCTCAAACAGTAGGTCTTCATAAATAACAGAAAAATATTGTAATACTATAGAGATAAGTAAAAAGAATATAAGCATGATAATTAAAAGTATAAGATCACGATTCTTTAACTGATCGAACGCATCGATGACACTAGATTTATTCAATTTCCGATCACTGATAAAAAATAAAACAGCTGATATAAAAATGCTGATCGTTGTAAAAATCAATGTTTGTTCCTGTTGTACTGAAAAAAAGCATTGTAAAAAGGAGTATACTGTTAATAATACAAGTAAACTTGCAATGTAATATACACAATTTGTAATCATATCTTTCTGTGATTCAAATCGAAACACGCTATGTAAATACACATACATTATAAAACTCAACATAATAAAATGATATACCGTCATATCTCTAAAAAAAGAACTTATGACAATCAATGATAATAGTGATGCAACATTCATTGCTTCTGATACTTTTGTTTTATACCTTTTTTCAAAAAAGCCCAAATAGCTTACAAGAAAAATAAAAGTGCTGATATAGTATGCCAATGTTAAAAAAGAATTTAAATGTCCCATGTTTAATCAGCCACCCTATCCAGAAAATCAAGCATTATCTTTTTAAATTCCTTTGATTTTAATTGCGAAACAGGAATTAGCGTTTCATTTTTATCATCTAACGTTATACTTAGAGCCGTATACTTAGATACATGATTGAGATTTACCAAATAAGAACGATGAGGCTGATAAAAATCGCTACTTTCCAATCTTTCATTTAATTCTATGATTGTACTGTTAATAGCATAAGCTTCATCCCTTGTAAAAAGCCATGTCACTCTTTGAATATGTTCAATATACAAGATATCATTTTTCTTAAGTTTTAAGATATTTTGTCCACTACGAAACGTTAAATAATCCGTTTCTTGCTTATTTTCATGATAACGTTCTAACTCATTCAAAACATGAAAGATTTTCTCTTCATGCACAGGTTTATCTAAATAATGGAAAACATGAAAATCATATGCGATACTTTTATATTTAGCATATCCGGATAAAATGATAATCTCAACGTCAGTATCTGTTTTACGTATTTCTGCTGCTGTTTCCATACCGTTTAAATTTTCCATTTCAATATCTAAAAATATTACATCAAAATGGTTTTCTGCCTTTAACAGGGCTTCACCGCTACCAAAGCAAAACACTTCACTTTGTCGGTTTTTATTTTGAAAATATCTTTTAATTGTTTGTTTCATCCAATCCTGGATTTTTTCGTCATTATCACATACCGCTATTCTCATACTTCTTCTCCCAAAAATGTTTTCTCCTTTTTCTCATTTTATCATATTTTCGTTATTGCGTACACGTATTGCGTAATTTATATCGCATTTATAAAAGAACCTTTGCAAGTACATCGTCTTTCGTTTTCATCAAAATTCTAAATTATGAAATAAAAAAAACTCAATCAGCCTAATGCCAATTGAGTCGTTTTTACGTGTTTGATGAACATAAAACACGATAATATTATTCACTTAATTCACCATTTTGCATATATAATACTTTATCACATAAATAAGCTATATCCTCCTTATTATGACTGGCAATGATAATTAAACACCCCTGACGCTTAAACGCGAGAAATAACGATCTGACTTCTCTCATACTTTCCTCATCTAATGCATTTGTAGGCTCATCCAATAATAAAATTTTTGGCTTCTCAAAAATAGCCTGGGCAATAGCCAACTTTTGTTTCATGCCTAAAGAATACGCTTTTACTTTCTTCTTATCATTTGCATCTAATCCAACTTTTTCTAATGCTTGTCGAATATCTTCATCTGTTGCAACCTTACGTATCTTTGCTAAAAGTTTTAAATTGGTAAAAGCGTCGTACTGTGGCAATAGGCTCATATTCTCAATCATAAGCCCCAAATCAGAAGGAAAATCTATTTCATCATGTAAAATACTTCCATCAACTTTCAATTCCCCTTTATTTGCATAAATCAGTCCAGAAATTGCTCTTAATAACATTGTCTTACCCGAACCATTTCTCCCATATAATCCATAAATAGTTCCGCCATGAAAAGTATAATTGATATTCTTTAATACTTCTTTATTTTTTAAAATCTTCGTATAATTCACAACTTCTACTGTACACATCGTCTATGCTCCTTTCCTTATCTTATGATTCTTATCATAATACATCTCTTAAAACATCTCGTTTTCGAAATATATTACATGTGACGATCCCCATAAATATCACGATGAGCGAATACTTCATCATGGCAGTTCCCCACTCCATATAAGGTATTCCTACAAATTTGCCATGATCTGCAAAAATCAAATCGAATACATAAGTATCCGCAAATAATAATGGGATTTTGCATGTTCTGTTTAATATATACACAACGGTCATTACCGCTATTGTTAGAACTGCCGCACGCCATTTTCGCATGCAAAGAAACATAAAGAAAAGATATAACATACCTACGACTATAAAACAAAGCCAAAATAATAACACATTTAAGATAACGCCATGGAAGTAATAATTATGCAACAATGTTTCTACACGATAGAATTTTACAATCATGAAAACCGTTTTAATCACATTCGCAGTTAAGGCCATAATGAATGAACACCCTACAAGCGCCGGGAGGCATTTTTTGAAATATTGTGTTCTTGTCATACGCGTTATTTCAAATGATTTTATTGGTGGGATAAAAATTAATATAAATAAAAGAAACATCAAAATATCTCTTGTGAAAAGACTTGGATCTAATCCTGTAAATATATTAATTTCGTGTTCACTTAATACTTCTCCATAAATTCTATAAAACACAAGATGCCATCTTGTAATTAAAAACAGAATATAAAAAATATAGGTAACTGTAAAAGTACTTATTTGTCTTTTCCACATTTGGTTTCACCTTTCTTCCTGTAAGAAAACTATAGCACAAAAAAAAGCGATTCTTATGGTGATGTCTGAAATAAGGATATTCTTGTCTTAAATAAGAAAAGTCATATCTTTTTTACGGATATGACTTCTTTACCATTATAAACCTTTTATAACATGAAAGGCATGCTGTGCCGCAATTGCACCATCATTGGTTGCCGTTACAACCTGACGTAATTGTTTTTCAATCACATCACCTGCACCGTAAATACCTTTTACCTTTGTTTCACAGTTCTCATCCACAACCATATAACCACGTTCATTTAGAACAGGCAAATCTGCTAAGAAAGAAGTTGCCGGATCTAAACCAATATATGGGAAAATGCCATGTGTCTCGATTGTTGTTTCAATACCTGTATCAACATTTCTTACTTTTAATCCAACCACTCGATTTCCATCATCTATAACAGCAATTGGAATGTGTTTTGGAATGACATGAATTTTAGGATTCTCTCTAATTGCTTTTTGTACGATACTGTCTGCCCGAAATACATCTCGACGAATTATGATATTCACGCGGCTTGCGAATTGCGTTAAGTAATTTGCCTCCTCTAAAGCCGAATTACCGCCACCGATGACACAAACTTCCTGATTGCGGAAAAATGCCCCATCACACACTGCACAATAAGATACGCCACGTCCGATATTTTCTGCTTCGCCTGGAATCTTCATCATACGCTCCTGTGTTCCGGTTGCGACAATAACAGCCTTTGCTTCATATACCTCACCATCATCACAGATAACTTTCTTATAATCTCCTGCATCTTCTACCTTGATAACATTCCCATACAGATATTCTGCACCGAATGCCGTAGAATGTTCAAACATATCACTAGCCAGTTTAGCACCGTTTGTTTCTATGGTTCCCGGCCAGTTACTGATTTCATTTGTCTTTACTAACTTACCTCCGGGTGCTCCCATCTCCAGCATAGCCACTTGTAAGCCGGCACGGCTTCCATAAATAGCAGCACTCATTCCCGCAGGGCCAGCCCCGATGATAACTAAATCGTAACGTCGCTCCATTCGTGATCCTCCTTTACCAAATTGATGATCTCTGTCATGTCATGTATTATAGCACAAGGTTTTTCTGCTTTCATCTCTTCTGCTCTTACCTCTTCATATACAAATGCGACGGAATAAGCAGCCATCTTCTTACAAGCCTGTATATCGGTCGGAGAATCTCCTATGTAAATAACATCATCGTGCGGCACATGGAGTTTTTCACATGCTTCCAAAATACCAACTGGGCTTGGTTTGGGCTCGCTGATTTCTTCACCACCTAAGATGACCTCAAAATATGCTTCTAAATCAAATTGCGCTAACCCCATCTTCACGATATCCGACAGCTTATTCGACATGACTGCTAAAGGATAATCATGTTCCTTCAGATAGGCAAGTGTTTCTTTCACATGCGGTATTTCCGTTACATATTCATCATGATGTGCATGATTAAACGCACGATAATAGGCAATGATTTCATCAACTTTTTCGGCATCAAAATAACGTAAAAACGATTCTTTTAATGTCGGCCCTAAGAAGGAGTGCAATTCCTCATCCGTTAAGGTATGCTCTGGCAGATACTTTTTAAATGTATGGCGAAAAGAAGCAAAAATAAGTGCTTTTGTATCAACAAGCGTACCATCTAAATCAAAGATAATAGCAGGCTTACGGCGCTTAAATGGCCAAATGTTTTTAAACAGGCGGTCAAAGACACCAAGTATACCTAAGACACCTAATACGACCCCAAGCAAAGACACGACTTGTGCGATACGTAAAGGTCCAAGCATTAAAGAGTCGGTTCTCATTCCTTCCACAAAGAAGCGTACCATACCATACCATGCCAAATAGGCAAAGGCCAGATCACCACGTTTTCTTCTGCCATATTTTTTATAGACAAAGGTAATCAAAAGGAAGCCGACGATATTACCGACACTTTCAAACAAAAAAGTTGGCTGACGATAATATCCGTCAATATACATCTGATCTTTTATAAAGGAAGGCCAATGGGCATAAAAGTCACCACTGACAATTTGTCCATAGGCTTCTTGATTCATAAAATTACCCCAACGACCAATCGCCTGAGCTAGCATTAAATTAGGAAATATAGCATCTGCAATGCGCAAACCATCTATCTGATGACGATGGAAATACCAGACACCAAATAAAGTTCCGGCGATTACTCCACCATGAATCGCCAATCCACCTTCCCATATATAAAAAGCGGAAATAGGATCTGCAGCATATAGATTATTCCATTCAAAAATTACATAATACAATCTTGCCCCAACGATGGCAATCGGCAGCATTAGCAGGAAAAAATTTTCAAATATTTCTTCTTTATAGCCCCATTTGCGAACTTGGCGTAAGGTCAGATAATAAGCTACAAAGGCACCTGTCAAAATGATGATGGCATACCAAGTTATCTGAAACCCACCAATGGCAATAAAAGTTTTCATATCAGGAAAAAACGTCATAACACCCCTCCTAGTTCTCTTGCTTATTGCGTTCAATATAATCTAAAACGCGTTGTTCAAATTCTTTTGCGCTGTCCATACCCATTTCACTCAACATGAAGTTGGTCACGGCAGATTCAATAATCACTGCCATAGAACGTCCTTCACGCACAGGAACAACGATTTTCGGTATTTCTACGCCGAGGATGTTTTCGTGTTTTTTATCTTCTATGCCAACACGATCATAATCCTGATCAGGATCCCATGGTTCTAAAGTAACCTGAAAGTTGATTTCTGTTTTTGGCAATACCGAACTTACGCCAAACATGCGTGCCACATTAATTACACCAATACCACGGATTTCCAGCATGTCTCTTAATAATTCCGGTGATTTACCAATAATCTTATTATGAATACGATAACAATCCACACGATCATCCGCAACTAATAAATGTCCGCGTTTGATCAATTCCAAAGCAATCTCACTTTTTCCCATGCCGCTTTCACCGCGAATGAGCACACCTTTTCCATAAATGGATAACAAACCGCCATGCAGACATTCACTGGTTGCCAGTTGTTCATCCAGAAAAGCTACCATATCGACGATTAAGCGCCAAGTCGGTGAAGCAGAGCGAAAGATCGGAAAATTCTTTCGCTTTGCACATTTTCGTAATAATTCCGGGCATTCATGATTTTTTGTGATAATCAATGCCGGAGTTGCTTCATTGGTAATAAAGTCAAAGGATTTTCGCTGTTTTGCGACACTCATCGTCTGAATATAAGCGATTTCCTTATCGCCTAATACCACCAGTCGCTTTACTTGACTGTTTTCAAAAAATCCTGCCAATTCAAGACCGGGACGATTTGTATCCGCGATGGAAATCGGGCGATCCAATGATTTATCATTTCCGGTAATCTGTTCAAAGTTAAATGCTTCCACTAAACGACGTACCGGGCAGCTGATTTTTTCTTCCATGATGACATCCTTTCCTACAGAACTTTTTTCAGATATTGTCCTGTATAGCTGTTTTCCACCTGTGCAACTTCTTCCGGCGTACCACATGCGATGATCGTTCCACCTTCATCTCCGCCTTCCGGACCAATATCGATCACATAGTCAGCTGATTTGATAACATCGAGATTATGTTCAATAACCAAAACAGTATCTCCATTGGATACAATGCGCTGTAATACTTCTAATAAACGTTTGACATCATGACTATGTAAACCAGTCGTTGGTTCATCCAACACAAACAATGTCTTACCAGTAGCCTTACGCTGTAGTTCACTTGCTAATTTCACACGCTGTGCCTCTCCGCCGGATAATGTAGTTGCACTTTGCCCCAGCTTAATATAGCCAAGACCGACATCTTTTAAGGTTTGCAGCTTATGTTTAATTTTATGCATATTTGCGAAAAAGTCAATTGCCTCTTCCACGCTCATTTCCAAAACATCATAGATGTTTTTTCCCTTATAAGTAACCTGTAAAGTTTCATCATTATAACGCTTACCGCCACATTCTTCACAAGGTACATAAACATCTGGCAAGAAATGCATGGAGATACGTAGGATACCATCTCCCTGACATGCCTCACAACGTCCTCCTTTTACATTAAACGAGAAACGTCCCTTATCATAACCACGCATCTTTGCTTCCGGTGTCTGTGCAAACAGGGCACGAATATCATCAAAGACTCCGGTATAAGTCGCTGGATTACTTCGTGGTGTACGACCGATTGGGTCCTGTGAGATATCAATAATTTTATCAATGTTCTTAATACCTTTGATTTTCTTATGCTTTCCTGCTTTGATACGCGTTCTTCCTAATTCATGCATGATGCCCTTGCTTAAGACTTCATTCACTAGTGATGATTTCCCACTGCCACTGACTCCGGTAACAACAATAAAGGTTCCTAAAGGAAATTGCACATCGATATTTTTCAAGTTATTTTCACAAGCACCGATGACCTCTAACTTTTTCTTATTACCTTTGCGTCGCTCACTTGGTACTTCAATTTTCATCTTACCACTTAAATACTGACCGGTAATGGAATTAGGATCCGCCATTACTTCTTCCGGTGTTCCGGCAGAAACAACTTGTCCGCCATGAATTCCGGCACCCGGACCGATATCGATGATATAATCACTTGCCCGCATAGTATCTTCATCATGTTCAACAACAATCAAGGAGTTTCCAAGATCTCGCATATCCTTTAACGTATTGATCAAACGATCATTATCACGCTGATGCAATCCGATACTAGGCTCATCCAGCACATATAATACCCCACTTAAGTGAGAACCAATCTGCGTTGCTAACCGGATGCGCTGTGCTTCTCCACCGGATAAAGTACCTGCTAAACGATCTAAGGTCAGATACCCCAAGCCGACATTATTCAGGAAACTCAAACGTTCACGTATTTCTTTTACGATTAATTTGGCAATTTCTTCTTCCTGTTTTGTCAGTGTTAATTCTTCCATAAAGATAGCTGCCTGACGCACTGACATCGTCGTCCATTCATAAATATTAATGCCACCGACACGCACGCTTAAAGCCTGTTCATTTAAACGTCGCCCGCCACAGGTCGGACATGGTGCTTCTGCTAAGAAGGTCGCATACCATTCCCGTGACATCTGTGAACTGGTTTCCATATAACGTCGTTCGATCAAGGTACATACACCTTCGATAAACTCCGTTTTTTTCATCACATTCCCACTGCGTGATTCAAGTTTATAAGAGATCAGATCTTTAGAACCATACAAGACAATATCCAATTCTTTTTTGGTAAAATCTTTGATTGGTTTATCAATACTGATATCATAATAGTTTAATAAAGCCGCAAATTTTTGCCATTCCAGATTTTCCGTATTAACAATATTCTTATAATAAACGATACCACCCTGACGTATGGATTTTGTACGATCCGGTATCAGATATTCAACATCAACCTTTTGGGTAATACCTAACCCTTTACATGTATCACATGCTCCAAAAGGTGCATTGAAAGAAAACAATCGAGGTTCTAGTTTAGGAATGTTAAACCCACAATATTTACAAGAATAATTACTGGAAAACAAGACTTCTTCATGGTTATACGTAACTACTGCCAAGCCATCACTCATCTTTAATGCCGTTTCTAATGAATCATGCAACCGTGAACGATCGCTTCCTTTTACGATACGATCAATCACAACATCAATATTATGTTTCTTATTTTTCTCTAATGCCTCGACATCTTCCAATAGCTTCATTTCACCATCAACTCGCACGCGAAGATACCCTTCTTTACGTAAATGGTCAAATAAATCCTTATGCGTCCCTTTTTGACCATGGACGGCCGGTGATAAAATCGTTAAACGTGTCTTATCTTCCAGCTCCATGATTTTATCTACCATCTGTTTAATTGTCTGAGATGTAATAGGTTCATTATGCGTAGGACAATACGGTACACCGATTCGGGCATACATCAAACGCAAATAATCATAAATCTCCGTTACGGTTCCAACCGTTGATCGCGGATTATTACTCGTCGTTTTCTGATCGATGGAAATGGATGGGGATAATCCTTCAATAGAGTCTACATCCGGTTTTTCACTATTGCCTAAAAATTGACGGGCATAAGCACTTAAAGACTCCACATAACGTCGTCTTCCTTCGGCATAAATCGTATCAAATGCCAAAGATGTTTTTCCTGAACCGGATACTCCGGTCATAATGACAAATTTATCGCGTGGTACCTTAATATCGATATTTTTTAAATTATTCTCACGGGCACCTTTTATATCTATATAATCATGGCTCATATTTCTACCTCCAAACAACTACTATTATACATTAGTATGACCTTTTCGCCTAACTTTTCGCATTCTGAATCGCATTATTTTAAAAAAAATAATAAATTTGAAAGGTTTTATAAAATAGCATCGTGTTATAGGTGTACAAGGTACACAAGGAGGAATTTATTATGAAGAAGAAAAAAACAGTCGTCGTGATTGCAGTCGCTGCCACCCTTATGCTTTCAATAACTTTATTGAAGGCAAAAGCTGACACCTTTCCACATTTTGGTGTTCATCATGGTTATGAAACACATGAACATTGTGACAATACACAAAAGCATAAAGAAACACACCATGCGATATCTCAAAACAAGGCATCTGTGAAAATAGCCACCCCAAAACAAAAAAGCCCTCTTACGCCAACAACGGTGTCTACAAATACTACAAATACGCGTTCAGTAAGCAATAATGATTCTTCGCAAAGTAGAAATCAGCAGCCTTGCGCTAACGAGAATGGACAGTGTCAAAACAACAACCAAACCTTATGCCCAAATTGTCAAAAGCAACATCGTACACAGACACCATGTCCAAACAAAGGAAACTACCAAATGAAACAAACACGTAGCGGAAGAAGTAATCACACTGCTTGTAATAGAGGATATCACGGAAATCACCACTAGGCAAAACAATTAGAATTCAGTATACTAAGAATAAGGGATGAGGAAACCATGCGAAGTGAAGAGGAATTGAGGACAGCGATTCATCGTTATGCGGACATGATTCGCAAAATCTGTTTTATCCATATGAAACAGGAGAGTGATGTGGATGATGTTTTTCAATCTGTCTTTTTGAAATATGCGAAACAATCAAGCTTTCATGATGATGAACATGAAAAGGCATGGCTGATTAGGGTGACCATTAATGAATGTCATGATACTTTAACTACATGGTTTCGCCGTAAGGTCATTTTGAGTGATGAATTGGAAAGTTATGCACCCAGTGTTATTTCCATGCATTCCACGATGCTGGATGCTGTTCTTCATTTGAAACCAAATTATCGCAATGTTATTTATTTATATTATTATGAAGGTTATAAGATTCGTGAAATTGCAGATATTCTGCAAAAGAAAGAAAATACGATTCATACCTGGCTGAAACGAGCAAAAGATGATTTGAAAATCATGCTGGGAGGTGATGATCTTGACTAATCCATTAAAAGACTTAGATCAGCTGCATGCCAGTGAAGAAACGAAAGAAAAAACATTACTGTATGTTTTATCAAAACAACGTCATAAGAAAACATTGCCAATATGGCAAGGAGCACTCGTATGTGCGATCAGCGTTTTGTTGGTTATGCTTTGGCAGCCTTGGAAAGTTGATGATCTTCCAACAAAACCAACTTCACCGGCAGCCATTGCCTCAACCATCACCTTAGATGTGAATCCAAGTATGGAATTATCTGTGGATGCGCAACATCGCATTTTACAAACAAAAGCTTACAATAAAGATGCGAAACAGATTTTAGCGAGCATTGATCTTAAAAATAAAGAGCTTGATGAGGCATTAACTTTATTATTTGCGAATGCTACCTATCAGAAATATTTAGCAAATGGTATCTTGGAAGTCGGTATCTATGCCGATGATGCAGCTCTGCAAAAAAGTCTAGAGGAAGAAATTGACGCTTATCTGAAAAACAATGCTACGGCAAAACGATATCACTGTGCATCTATTGATTCCAAGACACATGAAGCGGCCAAGACGCATCATACAAGTCAGGGCAAATATCGTGTGATTGAACAAATACGTTCTTATGATGCAGCTTATACAATTGAAGAATTGTCAAACTATAGTATGAAAAAATTATATGCGCTATTAGAACAATACGATGATACCGCTGTACCTGAAGGCTGTCATAGTGATACTGCACATGAGAGCAATCAGAAAACACATCATCAAAACCGTCGTCATGGCAATCATGATTAGTCCCTATAAAAGGGACTTTTGTATTATAAAGTTAGGAGTTAAATCGATTTAATTCCTAGCTTTTTATTTACATCAAAAAATGAAAATTATAAGACAGACTATTTAACATAAGATCAATAATTTAACATGCATGTAGGTTTTGATGAAATGAGAAACCCAAACCTTATTTCAACGCTTGACACGGTATCATTGGAATACTAACTTTTAAAAAAGGCTTGAAAAAGTTCTTTTGGGCACATGGCTTTCATATAAAACACATGAAAAAACAGGATTTGATTGATTTCATCTTCTCCTGTTTATTCTAATCTTTATCACGTAAGTTATTGATCTTTTTCCTTACTCCTGTATCATTTTAAAATATTGTACAGCCTGACAGCCTCTGCCGGTATGTACTCCCACGACACTTACCAGCTTAATGATTTGATGCTTTGCATTAGGAAAGGCTGCTTTGATCTTATTCATATAATATTCTGCTTCTACTGCATCATCCGCATGTGCGACTGTTATCATATAACTATCATCCACATGCTCTTTACGCATGATTTCAATCGCCATATCCATTGCTTTATGCATGGTTCTGACCTTATCCACAACATCAATTTTTCCATTGGTTTCTTTATTTATTTTTAGAATTGGTTTGATTTTCAATAATCCCCCTAAGGTTGCGGCCAACGGTGTTAATCTTCCGCCACGCTTTAAATGCTGTAGATCATTAGGCAACAACAAAGTATCTGTCGTATCCACGATACGAGATAACACATCTTTGATTTCTTGAATTGTCTTGCCTTCTTCATGCAGCCTTTTGGCTGTCTTTATCATATATTCCTGTACCACCGCCGTAACATGACAATCAACATAAGCAAATGCTAAACCTACTGTTCTGGCACACATTTCCATAGCATTAATCGTACCGCTTAGTCCACTGCAAATCGGTACGGCGAAAATTTGCTCATATCCATCATTTTTTAAATGTTCAAATAAAGCCTCAATTTTCCCAAGTGAAGGCAATGAAGTAGATAGCATCACCCCATCACGCATAAGTTCATAAATGCGGTCAATACTTAATTCTTCTAGATCTTGATAGTTTGTATTGTCATAGCTCACCTGTAAAGGTACGCTGAAAATACCTTCCTTTGCTAATTCTTCAACTGTTTTACCTGTTCCACTGTCTGTCACAAACGCTGTTTTCATGGTAAACCCCTCCAATATCTAACACATATTATACTTTATTTCATAGAAGATGAAAAGCCATTCGCCAGAAGTTGTCATTCTTCTTGGGATGGTACGTAAAAAGAGGAGGCTTCCTCATTCCTCCTCAAATGTTTACATTTTAACTTTGCGGATGTATTGTATACCCAAGCATCCTAACCCGGTGTGACAAGAAATCACAGCACCAATGAGCCCAAAATAGAGATCCATTCCAGGAAAAGCCTCTTCCATCAAAGTTTTCAGCTTTAACCCTTCCTCTTCTGAACCACTATGTAAAACGGTTAAGGTATATGTGTCATCAAGTTTTGCTTCTTGGAATGTAGTAACGGCTTTGCTCATCGCCTTTGACATCGTACGCACCTTGTCAAATACATCGATTTTACCTTGTGAACCTTCATCCAGTTTTAAAATAGGCTTAATTTTTAATAAACCACCTAAAGCAGCAGCTAACGGTGTTAATCTTCCGCCACGTTTTAAATGCTGTAAGTCGTTAGGAATGATTAATGTGCCACTATGTGCCACACTATCCTGCAAGCGTTTCACTATTTCTTCTGCCGCAACCTCCTGTTTTACTAACTGCTGCGCGCATTTTGCTAAGTAGCACTGTATATTACAAGTAGAATACGTTTCAATAATATGCAGCTTCAGTTCACATTCTTTCGCAACTGCGTGCATCACGCTGGATGTTGAAGATAAGCCACTTGTTAAAGGTATCGCGATTACATCTTCATATCCATCTTTTTTTAATTTATGGAATAATTCTTCAATGATTCCCATTGGCGGCATTGATGTTGTCGGCATTTCACCTTGTTTCAACATCTCATATATTTGTTCTACCTGGATATCCACCCCGTCCAGATACATGTTGTCGTTTACAATAATTTGCAATGGCAGATAATAGATACCCAAAGCATCTGCCTGTTGTTTATTTAATCCGCTTCCGCTGTCGGTTACAATCGCTGTTTTCATAGGTAACCCTCCCTTTCGTGTACGGCTTATCATTACATTTCAGGTTATCAAACAATCCTGATTTGCTTTTATATTATAACAGATGAAGTTTGAATGTCAAACGACAATTCGGAAAGGATGTATATGCCCATACTAGATAGCATATATCTAGATACCTTTTATTATAAAAAGCTTACCCCTCATAATAAAACGTCTATTGTCATACATACCACTAGCATCACTTAAAGGAAACTTTAGGTACATTTACAATAGACGCTTTTTTCATCAAAGCTTTCTGGTAAAGACAATGACACTGTATGGTTCTACATTTACTTTCTGAATCAAAATATCCTCTGCCTTGCCATTGTAATACAATAATTTATAAGCCGTATTCATATCGTGAGTGAAATACTCCTGTGAAGGATTAAACAGAATGATCATTTCTTCTGTATCATCTAGCAGTTTGTAAATCAATGCCTTATTTTGGATGGTATCAAAATGCACATGCTGTTCTACATCCTCCTTGCGGCAATAACGCAGACAGGCATGTGTTCTACGCAGCTTAATCAGCTCTTTTGTACATTCCACGATGTCTTGATACTGATTCCGACGCAGATAATCTATTTTATTTATCTCATCACTTTCTTCATACGTATTTGGTAATCCATGCTTACTACGGGCAAATTCTTGACCGCTGTGTAAGAAAGGAATCCCTTGTGCTAGTAAAACCGCCGCAATCATCATCTTATGCTTTGCGATGCGGATATCTTTGCTATCTTCCTTACAGCATTCTTTCAATTTATCCCAGCTAGTCATATTATCATGACATTCCACATAATTCACAACATTTCGAGGATTGGCAAACATAGCTTCCATTCCTTCATTTGTACAGCTGGCACTTAAACAGTTTTTCATAATATCAATCAGATACAATGCGCCACTGCAATATCCTTTTACATTTACTTCATTGCTTGCCGTGCGGCCTTTTACAACATCTCGGAAACGATCAGAGAAATGTGCGATAAATGGCATTTGAGCATTATTGCCAATGCTTGCACGCTGACGGAAATCTAAGAAACTTGGCATATCCCAACCTTCCCCATAGATCATAAAATCTGTATTAATTGCGCAACATTCCCGATAGATGGCATTCATGGTATCAATATCTAAAATGCCCATGAGATCAAATCGCAATCCATCGATATGATAAGTTTTTACTAAGAATTTGCAAGCATCGATAATATATTTAGCACACATGCGACGTTTACTGTCTATATCATTCCCACAGAAAGTACCATTAGAAAAATCGCCTTGCTCATTCATCTGAAAATAATAACTAGGGACTGTCTTGTCAAAGAAGCTTTCTTCCTTATCATATACATGATTAAAGACTACATCTAAATTGACACGAATGCCTGCTTTATGACATTCTTCCACCAGTTTCACAAATTCAAATATACGGCTATAAGGGTTATTCGGTTCAGTGCTGTAACTGCCTTCAAAGACCCGATATTGGACCGGATCATATCCCCAATTGTAATGTAATAATGGATAAATTTCATCAACAGATCCAAAATCCATGACCGGCATCAGCTGTACATGTGTAATGCCTAATGATTTTAAATAAGAAAAACCCGTCTGCATGCTTTTTGTTTGTTCATTTTCTTCCACAAATCCACGAAAAGTTCCAGGACAGCTTACTCCGATATTGCTTTGCATCGTAAAATCACGCACACTTGTCTCATACACAATTGCATCACATGAACTTTGCAATGGCGGTAAAGGATAATCCTTTACACGAATCTTTGCCAAATCAACAATAGCCGAACGTCTGCTGTTTTCTATGGAAGATACACCATATGGGTCAATGGTCTCTTTCCATTTACCATTTACTCTGACAAGGTATACATAGGTCGCATTTTCTAAATTTTCTAATATCGAATAACGAAATACCCCATGTTCACTACGTTTCATCTCATACGTATACGTAACATCATTTTTCATGATTTCTAACTTTACACGATAAGCTGTAGGTGCCCATAATGCAAAAGATGTGGCTTTTTCATTATACGTATAGCCTAAATCATCCCCATCATAATAAAACAATTCATCAAATTTCGCTGTTTTTACAACAGCGCTGTATTGTAAGACGGTAGCGCGTGCATGTTGATGCACTACATAATACTCATTTCCTATTTCAATGGAATCATAAAGAGCCAACGTATATTTATTGTAGTTGCTATGAGTTGTTTCAATGGACTGAATATGGAGATCATAAACATGTCCTCTGGTGTCTTTCAAATAAAACTTATTACTGACACCTTCATAGCTGTTACGAGACATAAATACAGTTATCTTATCAAAGTCATCCAGATAAGCTTCATAATATTTCTGTTGTCGCATATTTTATCACCTTGACCTTATTATAACAGACTTTCTTCTTTTTATCATTCTCAAGTGGAATTTCCTAGCAAAGCACCTTATTTTAATATCATTTCTGCTAAAAAACTAACGGCATCTTTTCATCGTTTGTATGCATACATGCTTACATCTTTAATAACCAGTTGCATCTTACCTCATATTGTTCCTTAGAAAAAGGATGATTCCTTTAACGTTTTAGCGTTTTATGAAATTCATCCTGTACCTTTCGTAATAAATCTTCTTCCATGAGTAATCTTCTTCCAAGATTCGCCAATGCGATGGCACCATCACGTAAAGCTTTTCTTCCTGCCTCATGAATCGTAGCTGCCGCCATTTCTTTTGAATGTCCATTGACGCATGCATCGGCAATCTTGATATAGCCATGCAATGCCGGGCAACAATAGCTGACACTTCCGATATCACTAGAGCCATTTGGCACCTCATCTACCGGTTTCACATCCGTTCTGCCTAATGCCACATATTCTTCTTTCAACAAATCACATAAGGTATAATTTATGACACAGTCTTCATAAGGGCATTCATATGTCGTTACCTGATAGGTACAGCCACTCGCTTTACAAGCTCCCTCAACACAATCAATTGCTCGCTGACTGAGCTCTTTTACATACTGCATAGAGGTTCCACGGAAATAATATTCCAAACTGGCATAGGCCGGAATGACATTGGCAGCTTCACCACCATCACGAATAATACCGTGAATATATGTATTTGGCAGTGCATATTGGCGTAGCAGATTAATGCCGATATAGCTCATAACCGCTGCATCCAAGGCTGATTTTCCATGCTCAGGTGAACAACCATGTGTATTTACACCATAAAATTCAAACTTCAATGGTAACAATGCCAAAGTTCTGCCCCCGACTCCATCTTCCGTATCTGGATGAATCATCATCGCCACATCCACATCGTCAAAAACATGCGCATTCGCCATAGACACTTTCCCACCGAAATTCTCTTCTGCCGGTGTTCCTATCACACGTATTTCTCCGCCGATATCATCAATGATTTCTTTTAGGGCCACTCCCGCAGCGATGGATGTTGCCGCAATCAAATTATGTCCGCAACCATGTCCCACTTCCGGCAAAGCATCATATTCGCATAAATATGCAATTACCGGACCTACCTTACTACTTTTATACACTGCTTGAAAACCAGTTGGCACAACGAAAGCCTTTTGCGTTTCAAAACCAAAAGATAATAACCCTTCACTTAACAACTCCATCGTTTCAAATTCTTCATTACCGATTTCCGGATGATCGTACATATGTTGTACATAGGACATATAAGTATCTAAGTTTTTTTCAACACTTGTGATTAACTTTTCTTTTAACTCCATCTTCATTACCCCTTTTCTGTTGCCTATTATTTTAACGAAATTCACATAAAATTGCAAATACAGCTTTTTATAAAGTAAGTATCCTCAAGGCATGCGTGTATCAATGCCCTTTTCCATCGTTAACACTTCATAAAAACACCTTTATGCATCAAGGGAACAGAATACCTGTTTGCGTAAGCGTTCGTTACCGCACTTATCCTTTTTGATAAGCTGGGATGTAGCAATAGCACATTGCAGAATTAAGCTTATCGCCCCTCATTTATGTGAATGCTTGAAATTATGTATTTGGCAAGCATTCTTTCCCGTGTTTATGAAGAAAAAAATAGCCATATGAGTAAATTTAAGCATAAAAAAAGGAAGCATGACACGATTGCGAAATAGTGCAATTGCCATACCTCCCAGTTGATTGTTCCCAAGGAAAAATCTTTCTTATTTAACCGTCACCGGTTTAATATTCCAAATATCACGTGCATATTCATGGATCGTACGATCACTTGAGAAATAGCCAGACTGTGCGATATTTATCAGACACATTCTTGCCCATGCTTCTGCATTACGATAGCGCTGTTCAATATTGCCCTGCGCATGCACATAAGCTTCAAAGTCTGCCAACAACAGATATTCATCATTTTTGAACATCAGTTCATTATAAATCTGCTTGAAATCTCTAGGATCATTTGAGAAGGTACTGTCTACCAAGCTATTGACAACCTTCTGAATATCACCGTTTTGATTGTATTTTTTCCAAACATCATAAGAATTTTCATGACGAATCAAGGCCACATCATCTGCACGAAGACCGAAGATTTCAGCATTCTCATAGCCGACACGTTCTACGATTTCCACATTAGCACCATCCATCGTACCTAAGGTAATCGCACCATTCATCATAAACTTCATATTACCGGTACCACTTGCTTCTTTACCGGCTGTAGAAATTTGTTCTGATACATCGGCAGCATTCATCAGGATTTCCGCAATGGATACCCCATAATTCGGAATGAATACGACCTTCATATAACGGTTAATATCACTATCGTTATTTACCTTATCAGCCACACAATGAATCAGCTTAATAACTTCCTTCGCGAAGGTATAGGAAGGTGCTGCTTTTGCGGCAAAGATAAAGGTTCTAGGATAAATACGGAAGTTAGGATCTGCTTTCATACGGAAATAGAGATGAATGATGTTCATCACATTTAACAGCTGACGTTTATAAGCATGTAAACGTTTTGCCTGTACATCAAAGATGGAATTTACATCAATGTCAATGTTCAAGGTATCCTTAATGTACTTCGCAAGTATTTTCTTACGTTCCATCTTCACATCCATGAATTTCTTCTGAACTTCGCTGTTATCTACATACTTCATCAGATCTTCTAATTTTTCAGGATGTTTTTTGAATGCAGGACCAATGGTCTTTTCTAACAACTGTGTTAATTGTGGATTAGAATACAACAACCAACGACGATGTGTGATACCATTCGTCTTATTGTTGAATTTGCCAGGATATAAATCATTGAAGTTCTTCATTACATCTTCTTTTAAGATTTTCGTATGCAAAGCCGCAACACCATTCACACTGTGCGAACCGATGATGGCAAGGTTTGCCATATGCACCTGTCCATCCTTGATTACACAACATTCATTCATTAAATCAGAACGTCCTAAATCATGAGAGCAGGCATATTTGAAACGACGATCGATTTCTTCGATAATCATATAAATACGTGGCAATAAATCTTGTACATACTGAATCGGCCATTTTTCCAATGCTTCACTTAAAACGGTATGATTCGTATATGCCATTGTATCTGTTACGATTTTCCAAGCATCATCCCATTCGTAACGGAAATCATCCAACAAGATACGCATCATTTCCGGAATACACAATACTGGATGGGTATCATTCAACTGAATGGCATTCATTTCCGCAAAGTTGTCCAATGTTCCGTATACGCGTAAATGCGCATCTATAATGTTATTTAATCCTGCCGCAACAAAGAAATATTGCTGTTTCAAACGCAATAATTTTCCATGTTCGGTAGAATCATCCGGATAAACATTACGGCAGATTTCACGAACTTCGTTTACATATTCATTCAAGTTAGCCGCATCACATGCATCATCGGCAACTTCTGCACTCCACAGACGTAACGTATTGGTCAGTTTCGTATCATAGCCAACCACAGGTACATCATATGGAACCGCACGAACAACCAAGCTTGGCACATGGTTTACAACCGCCTTGCCATCTTCTCCCATCCACATGTCCACATGACCGCCGAATTTAACATTGACTGCATGCTTTGGTTTTCGCACTTCCCAAACGTTACCTAAAGACAGCCATTGATCAGGTACTTCTACCTGTTCATTATTTACAATTTTCTGTTTAAATAATCCATATTCATAACGAATACAGTTTCCATTACCCGGTAAATTCAAAGATGCTAAAGAATCCAGGAAACAGGCAGCCAGTCTTCCCAGACCTCCATTTCCTAATCCTGCATCACTTTCCAGGTTTTCAAGTTCATTAATATCCAGATCCAGATCAGCTAAACCTTCTTTGACTAAATCATAGATACCGAGGTTCATCAGATTGTTTGTCAGAAGACGTCCCATTAAGAATTCCATAGAGAAATAGTACATCTGCTTGCTTTTCTTCTCTGCGATGGCATTCTTAGAGTCGTTCCAGTGAACACTGGCATAATCTCTAACCATTTCCCCTAAAACCATGTATTTTTCTGTTATGTGCGCCTGTTCGATAGAACGGCCGTAGCGTTCAATAATTCTTCTTTTAAACTCTTCTTGAAACTCTTTCTTGTTCTTGAATTCGTTTATCATATACTCGCTTACTCCTCTCAGTAACATATTAATTTTACAATATTTGTCTCTTAATTACAAATGAAATTAAGAAATGCATACAGTTACTATATTCATTATGCGAAAGATGTGTGAATTCATTCAACTGTAAAGGCTTTCTTTATTTTTTAGGTAAAATCATTCTCAATTTTTTCTTTTTGATTGTGCTGTTTCCTATCTTGATAATGGTTATAATCCCTCTGAAATTGCTTGTTCACTTCACTGTCTTTATTACCGCTGATACCATAAGATTGCTGAATATAAGCGGCGATCATGCCACTTACCTTCTCCGCCCCATATACATTCATATGATAACCGCCATCTTTTGTGTCCGTTAACCAGTTGATCTTAGATGAATAGGGTTCTAAGTTCATATCCAGATAATCGACCTGTTCTTTTTCAGCAAATTTACTTACCAAACGCGCTCTGGAAAAGGACCATTCTCGAGCACCCGGTACGCGCAACAATAAGATTTGCATTTTCTGTTCTTTCGCAAGTCTGATCAGCTCTTTCACCCCTTGTTGATTGATTGCATCAAGCTCTGTTATCTGTTCATTATTCTGCATATAATCATGATCATAGAATGGTTCTATTTTGGTATTCATGATGAAACCATGTGTTGTATGTTTACTATCTAGTTGCTGTTTTGTTGGCTTCAAACGTTTTCGTATGACATCTCTTACATAGGAGTGAAGTAACGTTGCTTTGGTTTGTTCATCCATACTGGTATCCGTATAAGAAAGCAAATGTCGTATAGCTTGCATGCGTTCTTTCTCTGGTTTCATGGCATTGATTGCCGCGCAATTACGCGCTAATCTTCCTTCATTTTGAGCACGAAATAAATTTGCGTCAATAATCAACACTTTTGGCTTTTGATAGCGCAAGGCGCTTTTTAATAGGTAAGTACTGGTCCATGTTGTTTGTGTCGCACTAGCCAGTGTATAGGAGGTGATACCTGTTTGTTTCCATACGATCAAAGGATTGATGGAGCGAGTAAAATTACTATCACCAAGAAATAAGATATCTAAGCTATTCTCTTTTTCTTCATAAAAGCCTTGGATTCCATCACTTTGTGCAGTTGTACATTGATCGAGGTTTTCCGCAAAGATTTCCCTTTGCGTATTCCCTTTTAAGAAGAAACAAAAACATACACATAACAATACCATACCCTTCTTCATTACTTTCATATGACCACCTGCCACCTGCATTATACTCCTAGTTTCATACGACACATCTTAACTTTCCTTAATTACTTATCTTTTTTACTCTTTCTATATGAAGATAACAATCACGCGATAAAAACACCCCATTCTTTTATGAAGAAAAGAAAAAGTCTAATTGCTTACCAATCTTATAAGATCATGGCAGCCGTAAGACTTAAGTTGTTATAATCTTCCGTTTGCTTTTTCATACTCCAAATAACGTAATGTTCTTGTAAATCCTTCTTCAATTGTGTTAAGTGGTTGCCAACCAAGCTCGCGCAAGCGTTCACTCGATAAGATTCCCATGGTAAACGGTGCACATCCTGTGTTCGCATCCTTAGGAATATCAAAGCATAACTTTAAATGTTTCTCGGGATTTATCTTCACTAACAATTCAGCCAATTCACGAATAGAAACTTTTCCGTTTTCATCTCCAATGTTGTATGCCAGTTCTTCCCCATTTAGTAAAATGCGCCACATTCCGGCAATGGCATCTGCGATATAGGTGTAAGTTCGCACACTGGATCCATCACTTTTTAATACAATATCTTCATTGAATAGGACATTCTTCAAGAAGTCCGCCTGGACACGGCCATCATAAATGGACATGCCTGGACCATATGTATGGGCTAATCGTGCAATTTTCGTATTTAAACCATACTGCTTATGGAAGGAAGCACACATGGTTTCAGCCGCTTTTTTCCCTTCAGGATAGCATGATCTAGCATCTAATGGATCCACAAGACCATACGTATTTTCATAGAAGAATTCCTGGTTTTCATCTGGCTGTCCATAAATTTCGCGGGAAGAAATAAACATATAGCCTTTGGCATTCTTCTCTTTCGCTAAACTTAGCGTATAGAAAGCTCCAAGTGTGTTAGCCGCAATCGTACCTACCGGATCTTCGCGCATGATCAATGGACTGGCAGGGCTTGCGGCATGAATGATATAATCAACCTTTCCATCATATACCATCGGCTTACTTACATCATGTGCCACAATTGTTACGGCCGAATTGTTTGCTATATCTTCCGGTATCTTTTTGGGATTACGCACAACGCAGATAACCGTAGCATTCATCTTTCTTGTTTCATTTAATGCTAAAACGGTCCGCACAAAATAGGTTCCTACCATTCCGCTGGCACCGGTAACCAAAACGGCGGCATCTTTTAATTTATCCCAAGCGATATCCTGTGCGCAGATACGTTGTAAATCTTCTTTTACTATTGGATTCATAGTAGCCTAGCCTCCTCAATCTATTTTAAGCCTAAGATCTGCTCATTTTCACGATATTGCAATAATGCTCGTAAAATATAGAAATCTTCCGGCGTCGTTACTTTAATATTTCCGCGATTTCCTTCAACGATGTACATTTTCTTACCCAGATTTTTATATAAGTTACAAGAATCGGCAATATCAACATAGTCTGGATTTAGTTCCCGCATTTTCTTATGCGCCTCCATGATTTCACCTAAGTAAAAGCTCTGTGGTGCCTGTGCTGTAAACATTTCTTTTTTCAATGGCATCTCTTCTACTTCTTCGCCGCCTTTACTTAAAATCGGTGTTTCAAAGAAAGAGGTACAGGTAACAGCACTGCCATGCTGCTTTACACATTCAATGTTTTTCTGGATCACTTCTTCACTGACAAACGGGCGTACTCCATCATGAATCAAGACGATGGCATCCTTGTCATTTTCTGCATCCGCTGCACGCAATGCGCGATAGATGGAATCCTGTCCATTGCTTCCACCTTCCACAATGCCACACACCTTCGTAATCGCAAAACGTTTTGTCAGATCTTGTAATGTCGTGATATAGTCTTTTTTGCAAGAAATATAAATCTTATCAATGGATGGACTATTTTGAAAATTGTCCAAGGTATGGATAATGATTGGTTTCCCATTGATTTCTAAAAATTGTTTTGGCATTCCGGCACCCATACGTACCCCGCTGCCACCGGCAAAAATGATTGCTATATTCATATGAATCCTCCTCGTATGTATCTGTTTTCATCAGCCTTATTATACTCCTAAACAGAGGTTCTAACAACTGACGATTTCGTAATATATCATCTAAACACGCAGCTTATCAATGTCAATTTGTTTCTGGAATTTCATGATTTCCTGATAAATTCGCTCACAATTATGATGATCATTTTGAGCATAGAAATTATCTGCGCGCTTGCGATACTCCTCTTTCATGGCACAGCCTGTTTTCATATATTCACATAACATATCAATCAGCTGCTCACTCTTTGTACATATTTCACCAAAGCCCATCGTATCGTAGAAGAAGATACCATCATCATAATGTGGCGGTAAAACATCCGGATGGAAATACACAATCGGTTTTCGCATATACGCAAAGTCAAATTGCACACCGGAATAATCGGTAACCATTAAGCTGGATTCGGTTAAGATTTTTTCATAGCTCAGATCACCAACGGAAGGAATAACTTCTAATTCATCATTTTTGGTAAAGTCCTCAAGCTGCGAACTTAAGATTGGATGCAGCAAGAATTTAATCTTATATCCATAAGCTTTTGCACAACGTAATAATCGTTCATTGTTGATTAAATCGTTATACACATGGAAATATGTTGAATTTTTAAATTCCGGATTATAGCCTCTTTGTTCACCTTCACTGGTTGTTACAGGCAAGGCGTTGTACATACGCCATGTCGGTGATAATAAAATCTGTTTCTTATCGTTATTAATTAAGCCGTCATAACGTCCGATTCCGGTTAACTTCAAAATATCAAATCCCTGATAGCCATAGGCATGTTTGGATAAATTTTCATACTCAAACTTACTTGCTAAAAAATACATTAGGGTATTATCAATGATACGGCGCTGGGCGATTGCACACTTTTGCACCGATAATCCATGCTGCAGACACATGGAGCCAAAGTTACATAAGCCTCTGATATATTTAGAAGTACTCTTATTATAGCCATTGAATGGGAATAAATGAGAATTCGTTATTAAGACAATATCGGCATGGACAAAAACAAGTTTATGCTTTAACGAGCCGTTCTTTAAAGGCGTATAGCCATCTTCCTTCAACTTTCGATAATCACTTGTATTTTCATTAATCAAATAATACTTCGTGATGCCATCATCAAATTTGGCACTATAGCGGTATAAATACTCACAACTGTCTCCGCCTTTATACAGCTTATCCAACATGAGCCAAATGCGTTTATTCTTATACCATGGATACGTGATCCAATATAACCAACGAAAGCCTAAAGCCGCAAAATCCTTTTTATGATGGTTTTTAATTAAATTTAATTGGAATTGTATCTCTCGTTTTATGACATTTGTCTTCGTCGCTTTTTTAATGGTAATACCATTATCGGCATGATGACATAAATATTTATGGAAGCGCCAGTAGGAATACCGCGGTGTCTTGGATAGTTTTGCCCAATGATTCGCAAATGAAATCTTCATCTGATATTCTTCTCCCTGAATGCGGGCATAGAAGGTAATTCTCTGCATTGCTTTTTTCTCATCTAAAGGAAATTCCAGATGATATGTGAGACGGCGATATCCTGGGACCCCAAAGTATTTTGTTAAGGAATATGCATCAGTATCTACTACCGGATATTCTTTCCCATTAAATTTTGCGTAATATTCTACCTTCCCATGCTGAAAGATACTGATTAATGAACCATCGATCCAAACCTTTCCCTGAATGTAATTCATGACATTGATCGTAAAGCGATGTTTATTCAAAGAAGAGATGCGCAAACCATGAAAACACATTTCTACATCCCGCTCATTCTCCTCATCCAAAACACTTTGATAGGTGTATGCCACTTGGTCTTTTCCATATTTGATACGCAAATACATGCAACGAATCTCTGGATTTTTTGTCATATAGGACAATTCATCTTGATTCAAGAGATAATAATCATCAATCTGTAGAAATAATGTTTGGACTAAGTCTAAATACGTATCTAGTTTTTTCCCTAAGACGACTTTTTTATTGCGATTATCTTTATTGGCCATCATTCGACAATTTACATAATAGACACAATAATTTTGTAAAAAGGCCGGAATCGTTTTCTGGGTTTTTTTCGCATATTCTAACAATGGGATAAGATAGCTCTGCAAAGATTCATGATACCAACGTGCATCATGGGATGGGACATGATAAAGCACTTGATTTTCACGTGGCGCAAAGTATTCATATTCCGCTTTTGCTACGGTGGCATAAACCGGTTTTTCTAATAGAAGCTTCATCACCATATCGGTGCCTGCTTCAAATGGCAGGGTTTCATTAAATCCTATCCGTTTGATCATTTCACTATGAAAGATGGAAGAATCTAAAGCAGTATGTAAAGCAGAATACTCCTGTGACAGATCATAGACAGTGTCTTCTTCAATAAAAAGTTTGCTTAAAATGTGCTGTTTGCGTGTTTTTGTCATCAATGGGTTATTGCAATAGGATTTACCGACAACAAAGGTAGCCGCAGGATTTTCTTCCATTACTTTCATTGCTTTCTTGATGAAATGATGATTTATCGTATCGCCGGTTTCCATAAACATCACATAAGATGTATCAACATATTGCATCGCCTGATTCAATAAGGCTCCCCGCAGGTTGGCATCACTTTCGATAAGCTTTGCATGAAAAGATGACAATGCTACTTTTTCAACCGTTTCCCTATCTTTTGGCGCACAGACAAGGATAAGCTGAAAAGCTTTCTCTTTTTGTTGGCGCAGGCTTTCTAATGTTTTCGCTAGCCCTTCTACCCCATTCTGCATCGTCAATACAATTGTCAGTTTTCTTTCATCCATACTCAACACCTCTCGCCTTTCTCATGTAAAAGGATGCTGTCTATCACGATATCACTCGACAGTTTCTCATGTGTATCAAAGCATTCTTCAATAAATGCAGCCAGTTTTTCCATTTCAAAAGTTTTATTACGAATAGTCGATAAGACCTCATCAAACGTTGTACACACCTTGCCGCACGCATCATCCAAACTGCGATGCACCCCTCGGCGCAGCTGATAATAATCTTTATCAAACGCATAGAAAATGATTGGCTTTTTATGTAACGCAAATTCATAAATATTACTTGAAAAATCTGTAATTAAGATATCCGTAATATAAAACATATCATTGATATCACCATATTGTGACAGATCTTTCACATAGGTTGCATAAGCAACAGGAATATCCACTTTTTCCTGAATGAAAGGATGCATCTTAAAGATAAAGGCATAGTCTTGTTCACAAAGCTTTGCAATACCATCCATGTCAATCTTATCAAATGGATAATATGCATCACTTTGCGTATTTCCTCGATAGGTTGGCGCAAACATGATGATCTTACGACCTTTTAATTCCGGGAAATCCTGATAGAATTTCCTTTTATAAGCATTTATACGTTCTTCATCTAAATAATTATCCAAACGTGGCAATCCGGTTGCTAAAAAGTGCGAACGATCAATTCCGAAAACTTCTTCATATACCGGAATTAAGCCTTTACTGCCTACTAAGGCATAATCATATTTACGATGACATGAATCTTTCGGTAATGGTGAGCCGGCTTTTCCAAAACGTGAATATCCTACCGATTTAAAGCCGACTCCGGCATGCCATGCCTGTATCAGTTTTGTTTTAGAGCTTAAAGTAATCGTTTTAAAAATAGGGACATAGTCATCCACAAAAATATAGTCCTGTTTCGCAATGAGCCACAACAGTCTTGACCATGTAAAAAAAGTTTTAAACTTGCTTTGCTGCAAGGTTTTTGAGAAAGAATAACTTATTTTAAAAGTTTTATCTAAGCCGCGTTCTTTCATACGATCATCAATCGCTTTTAAATTACCGCCAATCGGTGTTCTTGTTTCAGACATGAAGAGCACATGTTTGCCATCCTTTTTACGACAGCTGCTTAATACCGCAAAAATCCCTCTGATCGCCGCTTTGGTAAGAATAAAAGCTACTTTTCGGCATCCTTGTTTCAAGGATTTTGATTCTAAGCGCACATCTTTTCGATTGGGATGGTCATTTCTTTTCATATAGGTGGTAAAGGCACATAAAATCAAATCTTCTTCATCCCCATGGATGACCGAAGGAGTCTGCGGCGCTTTTTTCTGTAAAACCGCTATATCGCTAATCTGAAAATTAATGGCATAGGCATAGCATTCTTGGCCATAACGATACAGCTTATCCAATTGTTCCAGTTTGTATCCACATGCCGCTGTGATACTGAGATAATATTTTTCATGATCTTTTTCATAATAAAAATACCATTTCCCATTATCTAAAAGTTTGGTTTCATTAATGTTTACCATATTTATCGTCAGCTTATTGTCTACAGGTTGTTCTAGAGGATATACTTTTTTTAAATCCGTCACATAAAAATGGCAGTCCTTGATGGCATCCCCTTGTAAAGATAATGTCAGATAAATATTATGCCAATACATATCGGTTATGATAACTTTATTCATGTGCATCGTTTCCTTCTTTCATCAAATTCAATATAAAATCGGCAATATGAAGACTGGTGTTCCCATCATATACCACATATTTTTTGCAGAAGCGTTGTAATTCATCCATATCATACGGCTCTTTTTCAATAGCATCAATAATGACTTTAGGATCTTTACTGATGACTCCGGGAAGCTCGTTTTCATAGTCAATCGCAAGACCTCGTTTACCGGTGTAATTTTGCATATCAAAATTATAAAAATACAGAGGGATATTTAATAAAGCCGCTTCATAAATAATACAAGAATAATCACTGATAACAGCATCGGCAACAAACAACATATCAAAGGAGGTAAAGGAAGTATCAACCAATACATGTGGATTGTGAATCGTCAGCTTTGATAATGGATGCCGTTTTACCACTAGGATCTGATCATCATATAAGGCATCACACAGTTTATCAACATATGTCTGCATCATCGTTTCCTTTTTTCTAAATGTCGGAACATATAAAATAACTTGCTTTTCTTTCAAGATTGGATATTTTTGATATAGCTTTTTACGCATTTCTTGTTTATAAGAAGCATCGGTTAAGATATCCACTCTTGGCAAAGGATAAATGCGTACAATGTCTTCAGGGCAATGAAATCCCTTTGCTAAATCGGCTTGATAAGCAGGGGAACTGGCGAATACATAGGAATACTGTTCATGCATGCGCATGGCCTTCGCAATCTTCGTACTTGTTCCTTCTGCCGTATCCAATGCGGTATAACCAAATTTTTTCATCGTTCCTATCGAATGCCACATCTGAATGATTTTTAAAGAACGTCTATGTTTCAAAAGGGAGATGACGATACAATAGGTATCTAAGACGACCACTTTACTGCTGGCAATCTCTTTCATCTGCTTCAACATATGAAAGGCATATTTGATTTTATCTTTGTACGATGATTTTAATCCGCCATCTAAGGTGTGACATAAAAACACGACATCGACGGATGCATCTTGTTGTTGAAGAGCTTTTTTCAACAAGATGAAATCTATGGATGGTGTATTTGACTGTCGGGATATCATGACAACTTTATTTTTTACCGGTAAAAGTTTTATGAAAAAATATAAAACATTTAAGGCTGCGGTACCTAGCTTAATAATTGCCTGCATCTTTTCACTCCGTTCTTAAAATCGATGAATTATGTTTTGGAACCTTTTTGGCATTTTTACTATAAAATATAAATAACGATTAATAAACCATATAAATATCACCATGATGAAGTATATGATGATGGATGCTAACACGGCATAAAACTGACTTGTTAAAAAAATCGGGAAAGCCGCCTGGAGAATACGTAACATAGGGATGTGCAAAGCTAATATGATAATGGTATTCTGTCCGATATAGGATAATAGCTTCGAGTGGAAATTAAACTTTTTCGCAAGAAAGATGAGAATGAAGGATAACGAGAAGGAACTAATCAGCATATAGGTGATATTGCGATACAGTTCATTGCTCATATCTACTTGCTTATTGATAAATGCCGAAAAGGTTCCCACACAGAACAACAGAAAGATTTTAAAGCGATAATGCTCCTTAAAGGCATTCATGAAATTTGTAAAATACTTTCTTATCAGATAGCCACAACCATAATAAAATTGCGCAACTAAAGATACATCAAAATGGAATGGAGCATCCAAAAACTCTTTTCCCAACGGTGCCATAACACCGATGACACCCAAGATACACGACATTAAGAAGACCGATTTATCATCTTTTAAATAATAATGTATCATATAATAAATAACCTCAGCAAATAATAAGGTCATTAAAAACCATGTCGCATTGGATGGAGCTCTGACAACGGCGCTATTGGAATAGAAGACACCGAATAAAACTTCTATCAAAGAATCCGGTTGGATCATATGGGTTTTCATGTTGATGTACCAAAAAGGCAAGGATAATATATTTAACATGATGTAGGGATGAGCTAGTTTTATGATTTTATCTTTCACACAATCCATGATAGTCGTATATTTATCAGGACGAAATGTTAAGCCGGATATCATGAAAAATAATGGCATATGGAAGGAATAAATAAAACGAAATACTTTTCCTTCTTTAAACTTTAACAGTGAATGACCTAAAACGACGAAATACATGGAAATAGCTTTTAATTGGTCTAGCCACACTAATCTCGTCGTTGTATTTTCAACTGCTTTATCCATAAAAAACTCCTTTCATTGCATGTTCTTTCCCTTTCAACTATAGAGCAAAAGCAACAACGATGTTGTTGCTTTATTTTTTCGTGAATAATTTAGATAAGAATCCCTCTTTATAGTTATGAATGATTCGCTGTTCAAATTTTTCGTTTAACATTTTTTTCTTTTCTTTATCACTCATTGCATTCAATTTATCTACATACTCTGAATAGTGGTCACATACTTCATTAATTTCCCCAAATTCAATAAGCTTTCCACCTTCAATCCACATTCCCGTCTTACAGAATTCTCGTACCTGTGGCAATGCATGTGAGATAAAGAAGATTGTCTTTCCTTGTTCATCACGCAGTTTTTTCATACGATTCATACATTTCTGGGCGAATCCTTTATCTCCTACGGATAAGGCTTCATCGACAATAAAGATATCCGGATCCAATGCCAGAGATATTGAAAAACCAAGTCTTGATTTCATACCGCTGGAATATTTTTTTACCGGCTGATATAAGAAATCGCCTAATTCTGCGAATTCAATAACATCCTCTGTAATTTCTTGAATACGTTTTTTAGAAAGGCCCATCAAAGCACCCTTAACGTTGATATTTTCTAAGCCGGTCAATTGTTGATTCAGCCCTGTATTGATGGAAATTAAGGCTTGTTCTCCACTAACATTCATTTCCCCGCCATCGATATCGGATATACCGGCTAAAATAACGGATAACGTTGATTTACCGGAACCATTGGTTCCTAACACACCAACAACATCGCCTTTTTCAACTTTGATACTAATATCTCTTAACGCATAAAAGCTTTCATTATCATTTGACTTTTGTCCGTCTTTTTTCTTTAATTTATAAATTTTAGAAATATGATGTAATTCTACCGCATAAGGGTTTGTTTCATATGTATTTTTTGCCATTCTTATCACCTGCCTAAATTAAGTCAATGAACTTACGTTTAAACTTATACATCAGCATACAGCCAATTACAAATAAGACAATCGTTACTCCCCAGAAATAAATCGTCTGTGCCGGGTGAGCAAATATCCATCGGTTATAGAAAATACAATCACGGTAGCCATTTACGATATAATACACCGGATTTAATTTCATAATAATGTTTAGGATATTATGAAATGGAACACTTGCCGCAAAATGACATTCCCAAATAACGGGTGAAAAATACATCAGCATTCGCATTAGCGAAGTTACCAGTTTTCTGACATCTCTCCACAACATCGTTAAGACGGATAAGATCAAGGTGACAGATTCAACGAACATAAAGGAACAGATCGTAAAATAAATCAACCCTAACCAATATACATTCGGGAAGAAACCGCACATAAATAACATCACGATTGCAATCAGCATCATACAAAGGTGATTAAAGAATTCCTTCGCACAAATCGTTGCCGGTAAGACACTGACAGGGAATTTCATTTTGGTGATAACGCTGGTTTTGGAGAAAATGGCATTACAACCATTCTGGATACATGGCTGAATAAACCACCATGCAGCATACCCAACGACCAACCAAGGCAGATAATTAATTTCAATACCGTCATGTTTGATAGGTTTTCTTGACCATGCCAAACCAAAAATCAGGAAATATGTAAGCACCTGAATTGCCGGTGATGCAAAATTCCAAAATAATCCAAACTTAGAGTCACGCATATCCGCAAGTAATTCATACTTCGCGATGCAAAATATACGATATAAGTTAGAGAAGTTTTCTTTTACTACATACTGTACGCTTTTAAACATATACAATACTCCTTTTTTCATTGCTTCCTATAAGCACTATTTGCACAATCTACCACATTATACAACATATAGCAAGTAGAAACTAGAGTTTTTTTACCATTTCTAAAGGGAAGATCCATTTCTTACCATCGTATCAAAGAGGTAATATTTCACGGTTACATGATGATTATAGGGGAAAAAGCGTATGACAGGATGAAGATGGTACAAGTAAAGAAAAGTGTTTCTAACGCACAACATTCGCGATAGAAACACTTCTTTATCTTTCCATAAGATGGTTTTTAAGCTTACTTTGTTTTGCAAGGTTTCATCGAACTATAAGAGCCATAATACTTTTTACCATCTATCGTCTTATAAGCTCTTACTTTTACATAATACGTTTTATTTCTTGATAGTTTTAAGGTTTTACTTGTACCACTTGTGACATACTTCAGTTTTCCTTTAGCACTTGTGGCATAGGCTATTTGATAACCGCTTGCTCCTGTGGCTTTGGCTGTTACCTTTAAGCTTCCTTTGCCTGCCTTGATACTCACACTTGGTTTTTTCGGTACGATCTTAAAGCTCTTAGTGATTGTTCCACTATAGTTGCCTTTTCCGGTGATTTTTACTGTGCCTTTTCCGGTTGCTACATTTTTTCCATAAGACAGTGTGTAATCACGTCCGTTTTTTAAAGTTGTTTTTCCATATTTCACCGTAATGGATGGTTTGATAGCCTTTCCTGTATAGGTTCTTGTAGATAGACTGCTATAGCTTAATGTGGTAACACTTCGTTTACTAATTGTAAATGTCTTCGTAATCGAACCGGTATAATTCCCTTTTCCACTGATCTTTACCGTTCCTTTGCCGGGAGAAATATTCTTTCCATAAGAAACTGTATAATCGCGTCCATTCTTTAAGGTCGTTTTTCCATACTTCACGCTAATGGATGGTTTGATAGCCTTTCCCGTATAGGTTCTTGCAGAAAGTCCGCCATAGCTTAATGTGGTGACACTTCGTTTACTAATTGTAAATGTCTTCGTAATCGAACCGGTATAATTTCCTTTACCACTGATTTTTACCGTTCCTTTACCTAATGCGGTATTCTTTCCATAAGAAACTGTATAATCTGTTCCATTCTTTAACGTTTTCGTACCATCTTTTATGGTGATGGATGGTTTGATTTGTCCTCCTGAATAGGAATAATTACTTCCCATTGTACATGAAAACTTTTCTATGCTTCGTTTCTTTATCACAAAACTTTTTGATATGCTGCCTGTAAAGTTTCCTTTTCCTGTTATGATAACCGATGCGTTACCGGCATTTGTATTATTCTTATATGCGATTGTATAATCCGTATTATTCAGCAAGACCTTGTCAGCGTATTTTACAGTGACAGAAGGTTTTATTTCTTTCCCTGTATAGGTCACAGAATTGATACTACTCATTGTTGCTTGTGAAAGACTTTTGACTTTCGGCAGTACGATTTTACTTGGTGTAGATACAGAGCCTGTATTCCCCAATAAGTATCCTACATTTTCACCCCACGCATAAAGCTCACCTGTGTACATCAACGCTAAAACAGAGTTGTCTACTAATTTAGCTTTTTTGACATTTGTTAAAACTTTTATTGGCTTAGTAGAATCCGTCTTGGTTCCATTTCCTAATTGCCCAAAATAATTAAATCCCCATGTGTAAACTTCTCCGTTTTTCGATAAAGCAAGACCGTTATTAATCGATAACTCAATAGATGCAATGTTTGATAATATTTTAACCGGCTTTTTTTGATTTCCCATTGTTTGCCCATTCCCTATTAAGCTGTCATTATTATTGCCAAACATATATAAGTCATCATCTTTTGTAATCACTGCCGTAATATTTTGAAATAAAGAAACCGATTTTACATTATTCATGATCTTTACTGGCTTCGTTACTTCATATTCCATATCGTTTCCATTACCAATTTCACCATAAAAGTTTTCACCCCACATATAAAGAGATCCATCTTTTTTAATAGCGGCAGAACGATTGTCGTTTATGCAAAAAGACGCTACATCACTCATGACTTTTACTGGTGTGTCTTGTTTCGTATTCGTTCCATTTCCGATTTGCCCATTAGAATTATCTCCCCATAAGAATAAATCACCATTATTTTTTAAAACACCCCAGAAATGATCTTTTATGTCAAAGTCTGCCACATCATCCAATTTCATCTGACCATTTTCACCAGTTCCCCATAGGTATAAATTGCTCGTTGCAGATAAAGCACCGGTATAATATTTATAACTTTTATACTTCACAGCATTACTTATTAATTTTTTAGGTGGTGTGCTCGTTTTACTTCCTTGGCCCGTCATCGCAGACAAAGAATCACCGCCCCATGTATACAGATCGCCATTTTTCTTTATAGCAGCACAATCCGACCCCGGTATATAGGTTTTTACATCACTCATAATTTTAGTTGGTGTAAGTTTCTTAGTATCCCAAGATGCTGAAATGCCCAAATCTCCATATCGATTTGATCCATTAGTATATATACTTCCATCTGTTTTTAAAATAACGGTTGACCTTTCTTTTTTTTCAACCGCCTTGACATCTCCCATAATGCGCGTAGGCATATGTTTGGCAATCGTCGTATTGTCCCCTACTTCGCCATCCGTATTACGTCCCCACATATAGAGGCTACCATTTTTCGTAACAACTGCACCTTCCATACTATCTGAAGCATCAAAGTCAACAACTTGATATCCATCATCTTCTGCTGCCCTTACCTTTGACATCCCTAATGTTGTATTTTCCACATCGACTGGCAACATCATACAAGATATTGACAATACACCTGCGATAATTCCTTTTAAAATTTTTTTCATCTCTGTTGTTCCACCTTTCTTTATTAATCAATCATTTTTATTATAGTCGAAAAAGGAATCGCTGCCTTACGAATAATGACATGAAACTTGATGTTTTTACGATATGGTACCAACATTTACATTTTCCATAAACACGGTGATGCTTACCTCATGTCCCTTATCCCGAATTAACATATCTCCATGATACTTTTCAGCTGTCCGCTGTAAAATTTTTAACCCCAGTCCATGCGGTTCACTCGTGTCTGTTTTTGTCGTTTTCCCGCTGTTTTTATCAATGTGTAGATTGGCAGGTTTTGCGTTTTCTACCTTAACGATCAGCTGATTCATTTTTAATGCCGAAGTTATGTTTAACATGCGCTGTGTTTCATCAACTTGGCAATTTGCCTCAATTGCATTATCTAATAAGTTGGCATAGACACATATCAAGTCGACATATGCAATATTGAGCTGTTGTGGTATTTGCACTTGGATATCAAAGGGTATATGCAGGCTTTTCGCTAACAGTGATTTATTATACAGGATAGCATCAATCGTTTTGTTATCACAAAAATCTACTTGATAAAGCTGCTCACTGTTGGAAATAATCTCATTTACCGCTTCATGGAATGCTTTTTCACTCATCTTTTCCGCATTCATTTGTAGATTTTTTAACATAAACGAAACTTGCTCTTTAATGTCCTCTAACTGATTATCCAATTGCGCTTTCACCTTTTTGTGTTCTTCGGCATATTTTTGTTGCTTAAGCAGCATGCTTTGTTTTTTCTCTTCTTCTATGTTGCGAAATATTTTACGAAACAAATAATATAACACGATGCAGGAAATGACTTGCAATAAGAATACTCCTGCATATACATACATATCACTTGTTTTATGCCATTGCCCAAATGCTAAAACAGTGAAGATCAGCACTTGCATGATACCTAATAAACCGATTTCTTTATTCTTCTTTAAAAATTGAATCATGTTGTTCCTCCTGATGTAACAGCATATGGGCTGTTTCCATATAATTTTGTAAATCATGATGTAATACATGCTGGTACATTCGATTATCTTCAGAATTTCTTAATAACAATTCATAAGAAGCATAAGATGCTTTTACCTTTTCTTGTCTTTGATACATAAGGCTGACATGACGTGCTTCATAACAAAAGATGATAAAAAAGACACTTTGGACAATTCCTGTTATAAAGTAGTTGATTTCGTTTTTCGGACAGCATAGTAAATAAAATACCGGTGCCAAAAAAATAGTAATCATTCCACTGGCACAAAATAATAACAAATATTCCGGGTTTCGGGAAGGTGATATTTGAAAATATGAACGTAGGATTTTTTGTACAAGATAAGCAAAGCCCCAAGTAATCAGAAAGCATATGCCATATACCCATGGTTGTTTTAATAAGATAGTCATTATATCAATATGCAAAATATACATAACAATAAAATCGAACAAAAACTCCGGTAAGAATAAAATCATAAGATATGTCATTGCCACAAATATGCGATATTTGATTTGGTCTTCAAATAAGAAAATAACAAAACCAAACATTACTGCATATGCAATCAGTGATCGCACGACTCTGTCACTGGATAAAAATGGCAACATATCACAAATCATAAAGTTGAGCGCGAAAATACCGTATTGCCATAATTTCCCTTTGAATGTAAGACAGCGATAGCAAAACCATACGAATACGATGTTTAACATTGTCTGGTAAAAGAGCTGAAAAGATGTAACTGATAATATATTCATAACTACACCATGCTTTCATCCATTAGATGATAAATTTTTTCTTTTGCGGTTTTTTTATAGCTTCGACTGACAGGCAATTCTTTTCCGTTTTTCATAATGATTTTATCTCTTGAAAACGAGCGGATGTAATCAAAATTGATAATAAAACTGTGATGAATACGAATAAATAAATCCTCCGGTAATTGATTCATAATATCATCGATCTTCTGATAAACGGTTTGTTCTTCATCACACATAATGATATTTGTTTTACGTCCTTCCCGTTCGATATAAATAATATCGGGAATGCTTAATAAGATAACTTCTTTTTTCCAATGAATCGGCAATATGTTACGCTCTTTATTGTGATAATGCTTAATGGCTTTTGCCAGTGCTTTAGGAAAGCGATTTAAGGTATTTTTTTTATAAATGAAATAGACATGGTCAACTTCATACACAAAAGGAGCGTACTCTAAATAAGCACTTATAAAAATAACTGCCGTATGCGGGTAGATTCGCTTAACTTGTTTTGCCAGTTCAATACCATTGGCATTTGACAGGCGAATATCCATAATGAGAATATCTATCGGCTTCCCTAATTTCATATGTTCTTGCAAACCTTCAGCATCAATATAACAAGTGATTTTATATTGCTCCCCTTGCAAATATTGTTCACATAATATTCGATATTCTTCCAATTGGATATATTCATCTTCTACGACTACAAGTTGCATCATCATTCTTCCTCCTCTGTAATGTTTTGACTGTTTCTAATTGATTTTGCAAATCATGGCGAAAAAGTCGTACATATTCATCTCTTTTCTTTACATCGTTTAAATAATGTCATTCACTTCTGTATAAAATACTTGATGGTTATGTAATGCTAATTCACTCCTTTTCTTTCGCACATATTCCCATAGGGTAATCATACTTCCGATAAAGCAGGCCATTGCCAATACAAAACATATTCTCATATCATTTTTATAATAACCGCCGATAATAACAAATAACGGGAACAATACAACCATAAAGAAGGCTAATAGAAAGATTATCCATAAGTACAGGTCGATTGATATGGTAAGATGGTCTTTTTTTCGTATACTGCGTGAACATAAGACCATGCATGGGTATATCAAAAGAAGTGATAGAAAGATAACATCCGTATGCTCTGCATAAAAAGAAGCGATATCCCCTTTTAGCAGTAATAATACAAAGTCAAATGGCAATTCTGACAAGATCAACAGACTACTAATTGCTAGAATATGGAAGACATATCGTTTTGCTGATCCTTTATAAAAGATATGTTGAGAGAAATACCAACAAGCATATGTAAAAATATTACGCATAACGACTTGATGAATAAGTATGGTTTCGGTAATTAGAGCTGCCACAGAGCAAATAATGATACATGCAGGCAAAGACAGTTTCTTATAGTTTCGTTCTAGTAAAGAATCAAAGAAACAAGCAATGCCAATCGATAAGAGCACATTATAAATTAAAAAATTTAAAGATGTATCCGCTGTTTGCATTTCTATTCATCTTCCCTTTTTTTAGTAGTAATATCTTTTCTACATATGAGTTCTAATGCCGCTAATTGATTTTTTAAGTCATGACGCAAGATCTGATTATATTCCATCTTATACTCCTTCATCTGTTCAACCTCTTCTAACATCGCCTGGGTATTACTTTGCATTCGCTTGATTTGCAGCGTGCTGTCATAGTATTTTTTCAATACGTAATGATTTAACCATAGCAGCAAGATTTCCATCATTAATAAAATTGGTGATTGTGCTTTTAAAAAATCTTGTAAGTAAATTAACAACGGTATAAAAAAAATTAATAAGAAATATGATAAAAGCAACACTGTCAAATACACATTTATGTGTAAAACCGCGTGCCGTCTTTTTCTTAAAAAATATGATACTAGCCATAAACCAATAAAATTCCAAAGCCCTAATAATGGCATGGTTATCGGATACTGTTGTAAAAATACTTCAGGTGAATACGTGGTACAATTTATTACATAAAGATCCAAAGGGATTTCCAAGATAGGAACCATCAGCATAAGGATCACAAGAACGACCATTCTCCATAATAAACGGTCTTTATACAAGAAGCAGATAATAAAAAGCAAACTGCTAAAATATAAGAATTCGCGCATCAATAGTTCTTCATAAAAAATATTCATGATAACAATGGAACTGAACAAATTACAGATAAGATGGATGTACAGGGAAGTTTTTCCATATGCTCTTGTCAAAAGAGTATCCAGATAATAGGTGATGGCGAGTGCATATAAAAAATTATAAACAGCAACATTCATTTCTTACTCACCTACCCCGACTTCACGTATATATATTATCTCATATATCTCTTTTTAATTATGTCAAAAATTACATGAATCGCGATATTTTTACAATATATCCTTACAATTGCTACACCATATAGGAAAAGTGCTTAAGCAATTTGAAGATGATTGGTAAACGCTTATCATGGTTATTATCGGATAGCTTCTAATACAAAGAAAAAGCAATTTATCCGAGATGGAAAAATTCCATGTTGTTGTTTGATTATCTTTTTTTAGCTGTAGCTTATGAAGAGCATGCAGCACGCTGCTAATCAGTAACGTGATTGCGGTAATTGTGATATAAAAATAGTATTTAGAAGCATTCAGATTATAAAAATAGTCGATAAATCAGTATAGAAATAAACTGTCGAACAGAAAAAGATAACAATATGCCATCTTCCTTGCCATAATTAAATATCCGGTTTCTTTCTCCATAACAACACTCCCCTATGTATGCTTTATGTATAGTATAGCACTTTTTTATGCGCAGCTACATCGTTTTTTGTATGAAAAAGAAGTGCTGTTCACACTTCTTTTCGTGTTTATTTGTTTTTATTCGGGCTGCCACATTCCGGACAGAATTTCATATTCTCATCACTGGTATAGCCACATGCTTCATTACTGCAAACAAAACCTTTTGTTGGTTTTGGTTTTCCACATTCACTACAGAAGTTGCCGGAATTGACTGCTCCACAAGCACATGTCCATCCTTCTTCTTGCGGCTTCGGTTTTCCGCATTCACTGCAGAAGTTACCACTGTTGACAGCGCCGCAAGCACATGTCCATGTCGGCTTGGATGAGGCTGGTTCCTTCTTCATGAAGAAAGGATTATCTTCTTGTTGCTGCATGCCGCTATACATATTAGCACCTTGTCCACCTGCTGCATTGGCCATTCCCATACCTAAGAATCCGGTAAAAGCTCCGGCTTCATTACTGGCTGCATTCTCCATAGCATTGGCCTGTGCGCCAGCAAGTCTTCCGGCTGCTACGCGAGAATCAGATAACATAATGGCATCATCGATGGTTTCAATACGTTTTCTGGATTCATCATCCGGTGTAACCTTAGAGATTGCGACAGCTTCAATTTCCATTCCCCGACGTTCACGCCATTCTTCATCGAGGGTGTCATTCATGAACTTCGCAATTTCACGCTGCCGTTTTGGCAGATCATTAAATTGGAATCCTTCATCACTACATTTTGCCAAAGCTTCATCCAATGCATTCACAAATTCTGCATCGCATTGTTCCATCAAATCAGCTTTTGTATAAACATCACTAATATTTCCACTGATGTTGGTATAGAAAACGATAGGGTCTTTGATCTTGAACGTATAAGAGCCAAAATAACGAATATAAATCGCACGATATGTTGGATCGTTATATGCCATCGGTGTAGCACTGCCAAATTTATTATCAAAGATTTCCTTTAAATTAATGAAATAAACACGTTGATCTTTGCCGGCAGTACCACCCATTGTAAAACGTTTCCCAAACGTTTTAAAGGAATCCTTTAATCCCTGCCAGCCGTTATCAAACAAACTTGGCTCACTGGAAGAATCCCAGATAAAACGACCGGGTTCTACAGTAAAATCAACGACCTTACCATCTTCCACAATCAACATTGCCTGTCCTTCATTAACCGCAATACCGCTGCCATTGGTGATGACATCCGGACTGCCTTTCGTGTTACTTCCGGCATCGACACGTTTACTGGCTTTTTTAACCAGTACATCATCGCTTAATGAATCACAATAGAAATACTCCAGCCATTGATCGGCTAATGTTGTTTTCGCACTGCTGATAGCTGCTTTAATTAATCCCATATGCTTACCTCCTCGTCATATATTGGATATGTCTAAGTATGCTTACCATGGACTGTAACGGTTTAATACCCAGCCAAAATCACCATTGGTAATGATGGATTTACAATATTCACATTGTCCGCTGCTGGTCACCGTAGTAGGTGCTCCACAATTCGGGCAATTGGTAACTGCTGTACCTTCCTGTTCTTTTGTTTTTATCCCTTTCTTACGAATAAATTCAAGATTATAAGAACGATATACATAATCTGTTTTACTTCCTTCTAACACTTTGCCACTGTCATCATCGACAACATAATCAAGCAGGCTGGCATCTAACTTCACATGGACAATTTCATGTTCCTCATCACTGCTATAGCTGGCAATCGTAATGCCTCTGACATTCTGCATATTCATGTAATTGGTTTTATGATGGTCTATATATTCCTGTAATTGGCGATTATGAACATTGAACAAAGTATTACTTTCAAATGGGCGTACCTTATGCCAATCTTTGGCTTCCCATGCCTCTTGCAAGGTCAACCACACTTCACTTGCATAATTACGAAAGTTTTCGGCTGAGAATGCAGGATCTTCTTCCTGGATACGGGCAATGATTTCCTCTTCAAAGATACCTTCATTAGATTTAATGCCGGGATTGGCATAAGTATACGTATTGCCTGTTCCCTTTCCTTTTCGCATATTATATACAGCATATAAAACCAATAAGACCAGCACAACAATTCCTATCGGTGAACTTGATAGAAAGAAAATACCACTTAATCCACCGGAACCGCCGTAAGAATGGGAGTATCCCCCACCTCCTCCTGAGCTGTGTCCGCCGCCGCCACTGAAGGAATTTCCTACATCGGCATGAATAGGGGCAGTTATCAGAAAGCAGAAACTCAACAATAACACTCCTATGACAGCTATTTTCATCACTTTTTTTCTATCCATACATCTGATCTCTCCTCTTCATAGTTCTATGTTGATTATAACAGACTCTTGACATTCTCACAATTCCCTTTCATGAACATCTAAAAATCGTTAGGTGCATAAAGAAAAGAGCATGATGTCAGGCTTCACCATATAAGATGAATCATTTTATCATACTCATACTATTTTTTGCTTAACGTTTCCAATGCAGATATTTCGTCGTTGATAAGAAACTGCCTATCAAGCCTACCAACATACCAAAACCTAATAAAGCGGCACAGATTTGTAAAGTGAATGGATATATCGGTTGTAAGCCAAATAAGCTTGTGACGATTTGACCGCCCAGCATTTCATATAAATAAGGATAACCAAAATATGTAAAGATGCATGGTAAGATGGCTCCCAATAAGCCAATTAGGATACCTTCCAACATGAACGGAACTTTGATGTACCAATTGGTGGCACCGACATTTCGCATGATGGCAATTTCAGCATTGCGGGCATAAATGGTCATTTTAATCGAATTACTAATCAAGAAGAGTGCCAAAAGAGTCAATAAGATGACAAAGATCATACCGCCAAAACGAATGGAATCAACCATGGACACCATCTTTGGTACACTGGTTCCTCCATACATCGTCTGTTTTACATGATCCAATTGTTCTATCTGCTTACTGATAGTCGCAATGGTATCGGCATCCTTCACCGAAACAAAGAAAGCATTACTTAAGGGATTCTCTTTTCCCCGATACATTTTAAAATCTTCTCCATGCTCCTTAATCATAAGTTCCAATTCATGATCGGCATCAGAAAAAGTCACTTTTTTTACACCTTGTACGCCTTCAATGTCTTTTTGTACATTATCAAGATCCGCCTTTTTCACCACATCAGGTTGCAACACGACATGAATCCGCAGATCATCTTCAATATTTTTTGTGAATAATGAAATATTACCTGCAATCATCAAAAAGGTACTAAACAATAATAAAGTTACCGTAACAGCGCTGATGGCAGATAAAGACATGGCCAAATGGCGAAAGATACTTATAAAGGCGGTTTTTATATGCTTGGGCAAGGAACGAAAGAAATTACTCATGTTTCAAGTAGCCCCCCTTCATGATATCGGCTATCACGTAGCCTTCTTCCAGACAGATGGTGCGTTTTTTGAAACGATCGACAATGGTAGAATCATGCGTGACCATGACAATGGTCGCATGTTCTACTTCATTGATTTTTTCCAGCAAATCCATGATTTCCGCCGACATTTGCGGATCCAAGTTCCCCGTTGGCTCATCCGCAATCAGCACTTTTGGATGATTGGCAATAGCACGGCCAATGGTTGCTCGCTGCTGCTGTCCGCCGCTTAATTCATCTGGGAAGGCTTTGGCTTTATCCTGTAAGGAAACCAGTTCTAGCACTTCCCGCACACGGCGTCGAATATCTACTTTTTTCATTCCGATAACTTCCAATGCAAAAGCGATATTTTCAAAGATCGTCATGCGTGGCAAAAGTCGAAAATCCTGAAAGACAACACCGATATTTCTGCGATACACAGGTACTTTAGAGTGTTTTAATTTTCCGACATTAATGTTTTCTACCATAACCGTGCCGGAATTTGGTATTTCTTCGCCATCCAGCAGTTTGATTAACGTAGATTTCCCACTGCCGGTAGGACCAATAATATAAACGAATTCGCCATCCTCGATGGTCAGATTGATATCACGCAGAGCATGAACCCCGTTTTTATATTCCTTTGAAACATTTTCTAATCGTATCATACGTTTCACTCCTGTCTTTTGGATTGTTCTTATCGATAGCCATATACATCTTCGGGATGCTCACGACATGGTGGGCCTTTTACACTGCACACATTCGCCAAACCGGCAGATCCCCAGCCATTGCCCCAGGCAAAATCCGCAGTTGACTGAAAACGACTAATGGCAGTATCTATTGCCATATTACCGAGATTGATGACTTCTAAATGGCAATGCGGACCTGTTGTATTCCCGGTATTTCCGCTTAAACCTAATAATTGTCCCTTACTTACCTTCTGTCCGGCGCGGACACTGAAATTCTCCTGTGCCATATGGAAGAACGATAACGCATAGGTCGTTCCATCAACTCTTGTCAGCATCTGAATAGAATTTCCGGTGCCGGCTGGATACCCTGTTGTATTGCCGATATATCCACTATTTGTAGAAACCGGATTATTTGCGTATAGAATGACCCCATTTGCCGGCGCATAAATAGGCGTACGCAAAGAAACTGCTACATCTAACCCTAAATGCACACCACCGTTTGGATAATAGAAGCTATTTGCCGATATAGAACCATTGACCGGTTTGGCTAATTTGCCACTTGTCGTAAAATTAAAGGAACCATTTGGAGCATTCGTAATATTGATCATATTCTCTTGTATTGTTGAAATATCAACCTTTACTGAACGCATCTTTTCATCCAGTGCCTCTTCCTGTTTGCGGAATTTATCAAGCAGCACTTGTTTCTGTTTCCGCACTTCTTCAGCTTCTTTTTTGGCCTTTTCATTATTCCTTTTGGTTTCTTCTAAAGCTGTTTTTAATCGCACTTTTTCACTTTTTTGTAAATTTTGTTCCTGTTTCTCTTCTTTGATCTTATCAATTTCACGCTGATCCTGTTCATTGATACGATTCAATCCATCAATCTTGCGAATCATATCTAAAAGATCTTGCGAGCCCATGATAATTTCCAAACTCATATTCGTACCAATCGTTGCTTGTTCATCCTGCATTCGCTTGATGATAATAGCATTTCGTTCATCAATGGAACGTTGCAATGCATTGATTTTCTCATTCAGTTTTTTAATATCTGAATTAATCAGACGAATGCTGGCCTCATTCATGGCAATTTTCTTTTCAATCGTCTTGACTAAGGATGCTTGTTTTTTTACTGCTGCAGCCAGTTTATCTATATTGTCATCCAAGGCACTGATTTGTTTTTTCAGACTACTGACTTCATTTTGGAGCTGTGTGCTTTGTTTGGCATAATATGTTTTAAACTGTGCACATTTTGTTGCCATTTCGGAACTGCTCTGCGCAACACTGCAGCGTTTGACCCAGGCATCTTCATTTCCTTCAAACTCATTTGCCCGTAAAGCTGATGTTGACTGGGAAGATGTCACTACCCAGGTACATAAGAAAGCTGCCAGTGTGATCTGTTTCCATTTTTTCATCTTCGCCACCTCAAATATTTCGTTGTCGCCAGAAAGCTTCCCGCAACACCGACAAGCGCTCCGCTGCCTACTAAGACAGCAGACAATTGTAACAGGAAGGGATACAGTGGCTGCATCACAAACATACTGGATAAAAAATACCCATTCAGCATGTGATATAAAGTACTATATCCGATACACATCAAGGCAATCGGCAGAATAGCACCTAAGATGCCGATGCACATACCTTCCATCATAAATGGTGTTTTTATGTACGCATTATTTGCGCCCACAAAACGCATGATGGATAATTCGGTATTCCGCGTATAAATTGTCATTTTAATCGTATTGGTAATCAGAAATAAGGCAATCAGTGATAATGCCAAAACAAAGATAAAACCACTGCTGCGAATAAAAGAGAAGGTGTCAATCATATGCTGAATGCTTTCTCCGCCATATTCGGCCTTTTCTATACCATCGATTGCATTTAAGGCTTTGGTAACGCTAGGAATTTTTGATGCTTCTTTTACCTCTACAATAAATACATTGGGCATGGGATTTTTATCTTTATAACGTTGAAAGACACTGCCGCTTTCTTTGATCAACGCATCCAATTCTTCTTCTTTGGAGCTAAAATGCACAGCTGCCACATCTTGCATCTTGGCAATTTCTTTCTTCATTGCCGTAATGGCGTCTTGATCGGCAATGGAATCAATTGCCACATGAATCTTTAAATCGCCTTCCACATGTTGCGTGAAATTTTCTACATTGCCCGCAATTACAAAAAACAGTGCCATCAGAAGCAGTGTTACACTGACTGCTGAAACACTGGAAATCGTCATAGCCATATGGCGCTGTAACCCTTTCAGCGCACTCAGCACATGTTTTGGCAGATATTTCACAAACTCAATCATGTTGTATGTATCCGCCTTTCTTTATATCGGCAACGATAAATCCTTCTTCTAAGGCTATGGTTCGTTTTTTATATGCATTTACCAGTTTTTCATCATGCGTTACCATGACTATGGTCGTCTTTTCTACCTGATTGATCTTATCTAATAATTGAATGATCTCAATGGATTTCTCTGGATCAAGATTGCCGGTTGGCTCATCCGCAATGAGTACCTTAGGATGATTGGCAATGGCTCTGCCGATGGTTGCCCTTTGTTGTTGCCCGCCGGATAATTGTTCCGGGAAGGCTTTGGCTTTATCTTGCAAATCGACCAGTTCCAAAACCTCACGGACACGACGACGGATTGCCGTCTTTTCCATGGCCAGAACTTCTAAAGCGAAAGCGATGTTCTCAAAGACGGTCATCTTTGGGAGTAAACGAAAATCTTGAAATATTACACCGATATTGCGACGATATAGCGGTACTTTCGCATGTCGTAACTTACCGACATTGATACCATTGACAAATACCTCGCCATCATCCGGCAATTCTTCACCATCTAATATTTTGATGAGTGTGGATTTGCCACAGCCGGTTGGTCCTATGATGTAAACAAATTCACCGTCTTCTACTTCCAGGTTGATATCACGGAGTGCATGAACTCCATTTCTGTATGATTTTGAGACATTTTTCAACAGAATCATTCTATCACTCCTTCGCGTTTCATTATAACATAAATAGCAGTCATTTCCAAAAGTTTGCGAGCTGTAAAATTCTTACATTTCCTTAACTCCAATTTGCTAAAACAACATCAAAAGTAAAACAGTGCTGCACATTCAGGCGGCACTGTTTTTTTAAGATTATAAACCTTGCATATATGTAAAACCTTCTCCTTGTACCTCATTGACATCATTCACAATCACAAAGGCTTCCGGATCCACATGGGCAATGATACGATCCAATACAGGAAATTGTTTTTTCATAACGACCGTCATGATCACCGGTTTTTGTTTCCTTGTATAACCGCCTTCCGCATGCAAAATTGTTGCGCCGCGATTGATGTTCGTATAAATTTCTTGCATCAGCTCTTCATATTTATCCGAAATAATCATGATGTTTTTAGCCTCATGGCTGCCGATGGTCATCACCTTATCAATGATCTGTCCACAAATCCAGACAGAGACTAAGCCAATCATGGCTGCTTCAATGCCATATGTGCTAGCACCTAGTAATACCGTAGCACCATCTATGCACATTACCAACGTTGGCAAAGGAATACCGGTATATTTATTTATTACCAGCGGTGGTATATCCATTCCACCTGTGCTTGCGCCTACACGATAGACTAGCCCAATGCCTACGCCGATGCAGACACCACCGTAAATACTTGCCAGTAATGCATTATTGGTGATAAATACATTCGCAAACATTTCATGCGTTACCGTGATAAACAAAGGATAAACGATGGTACTTAAAATCGTCTTCATAGCAAACTGTTTGCCTAATACAATAGCGCCTACGATAAACAATGCAATTGTTAATCCATTGATTACTAAGGTGGCCGGCAGATGAAAAACCGGCTGTAAGGCTACGGCGATACCCGCTACGCCTCCTGATAATATATCGGATGGCAAAATAAACAGATTGACTCCAAGGGCAATGATGAGGTTCCCTGCTATTACTGATATTACATCTATCAACATTCCATAGGTTTCTTTTTTCATGTTCGTGCTCCTTAACATCCCATCCGTTATTATACCACAGTAGTAGGACTTTTGTATGAGATATCGTTATTTTAAGAAAAGAAAAAAGGGACGCTTTGGCAATGGTGAACACCCGTAAGGAAGTAATTTAATCATGTGACAGGGTGGCATAGCTTCAACTATGCCGTCTTGCTTTTTCTCTGCCGTTCAATCGTCTGCTTGTCCTCATCCTGTTTCAGTTCCCCAATGATGTTTTAAATAAGTTGAATTTTCTGCCTGCGGTGCCTGCTAGACTTGCCGAAAGCGCGAACAATTATCTACTTGTTGGGATATTCCCAAACCCTTTCAATACCTTCACCACCGCAAAATGAAAAATGCCAAAGGCTTTGACAATATTAGAAAAATATTTTTTCTCTTTACCACGATGGAGATAGGGCAAACTTCCAAACAAAAGCAAAAAATATTCGCCCGCTCATGGGAAACAGACGAACGGGGCGACTGTGATAGAAATGTTCATAGGAGGGATGTGGTAAAATGTAGTATAAACAAAGCGACATATTTGAATTTGTTGGGATGTAGAGAGATTTGTATTTTGGAGGTTTCATGAGTAAATTTCTTGATGACTTTATAGAAAATTACAAATTTAGATAATGATTGCAGTATAATAGGAAAGAAGATTTCTTTATTTTTTTCCGTTTTTTAGAAGATTGTGGGTTTATAAAAATGCAGTAGAAAAATATAGAACATTCGCATTTGAGTAAGGGAAAAACTATTGATCTTATTTTTCAAATGTTAGGAAGCATCGAGTAATAAAATTCCGCTTTTTCGGGATGAATAGGAATTAGAGTGAGGAAATATGGAAATTGCAATTATATACATATGGACAATGTTATTGACTGGTGTTATAGGTTTAGGAACAAAACCGAAGGGTGGAATTTTCATTTCTAAATATATGAAATGGATTTTATTAATACCAGTACGAAAGGGAACGGTAATTCCACGATATATTATAATCATACGCGTATTGATGCAATTAGCTACCATTATTTGCATAATATACTTAGCTATTAAGTCTACAACAGTGGAATACCGAGATATTCAAAAGATGTATGGAATGTTTATGGGGGGAGTGTGCCCATTGCTAACAGTTGTATGTAGTAAGATTTTTTAAGAAAGGAAATAAAAAGGAAAAGAAGATGAAAAGAAACTAGAATTTGTGGAAGTGATAAAAATGGCAATAGATAATGCAAATGTTATTGATGTATTGGGATAGATAAAGAACGAAATGCAGTACGCCTTTTGTTGACAGACCATCTTGATTGGATAGGCAAAGCTGAAAATACATTGAGTGAATATGACCATAGTTTCTCTTTCTTGCTTAGAAGCGTATATATAAGCATTATTAAACAAGAATCCCTTTTCATGAAACTGCAAATAGCTAAAAACAAAACATACTATAGCCACAATCCCTAAAATAACAGCTCCGATTATATTTTCCATAACATTCTCTCTGTAAGTTTCGAATAATTACGTACTTTCAACCACTATCAATTACTTTAATTATAATACATAACTATATCAATATTTCTTAGATAATCTAAATGTATAGTAGGTGTCAACAACCAGAAGAATTGTTATGACGCCCATTGTCCACCAAAAGCAGGTAAAACCTTTTGTTAAAAAGCATACTGTAATTATAATAGCACCTCCAGCGATAAATGAAATACCACCAAATCGTTGGCTTTTTTTCCATGTCGCTTCATTTTTCATACTCCATACTGTTCTCAGCCCAACAACTGCGTTCATTCGTAATTTTGGCATAATACTGCCTAAAATAATCATCGAAACGCCAAGCAGTCCAAATAAAAGCTGATTGATATCTAGAGCAATCGAAGAAAGGTTTTCAATCGAATTGAAATCAGCATACAGAAAATAACCCGTCATGGCATTAAACAGAGCAAGAGATACCATTCCAGCTACAATACATACATTTTCGTTATTACTTCCATTTTCTTCGTTTTTTGAAAAATATTTAGCCGTTCCAAGCATAACGTATCCGAAGACAACTGTAATCACAGGAAAAATTAGTGTTTCATATTTACTGCCCCAACGTGTTACTTGATTATTCAAATCATAATGAGCCGGGATTTGCTCTGGCAAGAATTGTAAGGCAATTAGAGCAACTATCAATGGTAAAAACATAAGAGTGTAAAAAACGATTTTTTTCTTTTTCATTGTTGACCTCCATGCAAATTACTATCCAAATAATTGTTTCATCAAGGATAGATAAATTTAATTCATAGTAAATATAATTTTTATATCATGTTTCGTAAATCAAGTCTGCCTTTTTTAGTTTAGATAAATGGTATGACAATGCCAATGGTGTCATATCCAATGCGATAGCTAAATCTTTTGAACTTATTTTTCCTTGCTGTAACTTTAGCAGATTTTTTCGGCGAGTATCGTCTGCTAAAGCAGCTAACACTTTATTTATAGCCACCCCATCACGCCTCCACCTATTTCAAATAATCTTTACATGGATTATGTCAGCCTTGCGTTATTTTTACAAGTCTATTTCAAAATATTTTTAAATAGCAAAACAAAAAATACTGTCAATGATCATGATAAACAGTGTAAGCACTGCCATCGATGGTATTTTTTATTTTGCTTATGGGTAGGCAAGGACGATAAACCAAGAACAGGCTTACCGCCCAATCATTTATCTTGTTATGCGTAAATCAATTCACTATTGACCACCTTTCTTGCACAGGCTTGAATGTTGTTCATCAATCCTATCCATTCCCAAAGTTGCTCTGCTTAGTATTTCCATCACACCCTGCCTTTCTGCCATTTCCTTAATCAATCTATGGAACATATGCTCCGCTTGTTGGTTAATATCGGCAAGATAGCGGTTAAGTGTACCCTGTATGGGTTTATGTTACGAAGTAGATGCAAAAAAGCTTTGATTTATGCTACTTTACAGACGCAGAAATGAGGTGGTAAGGGTTTTATACTCCCTTTTCGAAAACGGTGTTCTATTGCGTAACATTTGTCCTTTTCACACATGCCTATAGGAACAGAAAGAACAGGCAAGAAGCTCCCCGCTTCTTGCCTGTTCCTTGTTGTAACTCTGTTTGTCAGCCGTTAAGTTAGTTTTGTGTGGTACTTCCTTATCAGCTTTATCCTAAAAGAAATGTCACCTTGTTTTGTGAATGTCAGTCTTATATAGAGAACCTTTATTGAATTAACGTTTTTAAATAAGCAAAGATAAAGCCATCTAAATCACCGTCCATGACACCTTGCACATCACTCGTCTCATGATTGGTGCGATGATCCTTTACCATGCTGTAAGGATGGAAGACATAACTGCGAATCTGAGAACCCCATTCATTCGCCTTAACTTCACCCTTGATTTCCGCCAACTTTGCCTCTTGTTCCTCAATCATCTTTTGATACAAGCGACTCTTTAACACACGCAATGCTTCCTCACGGTTCTCATGCTGACTGCGTCCGTTTTGGCAAGTTGCGACTAATCCGGTCGGTTTATGTACCATGCGTACGGCAGAATCCGTCTTGTTAATATGCTGACCACCGGCACCACTGGCACGTTTTGTTTCCACGATTAAATCTTCCGGTTTAATCTCAATTTCAATTTCATCATTAAATTGAGGCATGACATCCAAAGACGCAAAAGAGGTATGACGTCTTCCTCCGGCATCAAAAGGAGAGATACGCACTAAACGATGAACACCTTTTTCTGCCTTGAGATAGCCATAAGCCATATCACCTTCTACTAAGAACGTGATGGATTTAATACCGGCTTCATCCCCCGGCTGATAATCCAGCACACTGACTTTGAATTCGTGCTTTTCCGCCCAGCGAGAGTACATGCGATACAACATATCTGCCCAATCACAGGATTCGGTTCCTCCGGCTCCTGGATGCAGCTCTAAAATCGCACTGGAATGGTCATATTCATGTGACAACAAGACCTTGATTTCAAAATCAGCAAAGTTTTTTTCCATCTCCTGATATTCTAATTCAAAAAGTTCAAAGATTTCTTCATCGAAATCTTCCTTCAACAGTTCCTGTGTTTCATCAAGTGAGCTTAATGCCTTTTGTAACGCATTATAGCTATCCACAACATCCTTGATGGCATTTAACTGACGAATGACGACTTGTGCCTTTTGCGGATCATTCCAAAAGCTTTCTTCCAACGTTTTCGCTGTCAGCTCCTGTATTTTATAGCGTCTGGCAGTTAAGTCAAAGTGACTCACCAAGCTGTTTCAGTTTCGCCTGATGAGTGTTCACCCCCTGCCTGATTTCGTATAGTTCCATTTATGCTTCCTTTCTTTCGATTTGCACCTTCATAGCGAAGAAGACAACTTCACGGGCAATTCTTGCCTGCATTTCTTCAAACATCTCATAACCTTCTTCGATGTAGGCCTGCAATGGATTGTTTTGTGCATAGGCACGCAAATGAATACCATTGCGCAGTTTATCCATCATATCGATATGTTCGATCCAGTTACGGTCCATATTACGTAAAACGATGGTTTTTTCAAATTGTTTAAATTCATCACGGATATCACTGATCTTATCATCATACAGCTGGAAAATATAATCGCTGCAATATTTTGCTGTTTCATCGGCATCTTTACCACGCAGATTTTCAACCTTTATATTATCTTCTGCCGCTACACCTAATACTTCCAGACCTTGACGGATACCATCATAATCGACATTATCTTCACGTTTTGAAGTATCAACGTTGGCATTGACAACATTTTCAATGACCCGATCAATCATATCGCGAACGATGCCATGAACATCTTCGTTTTCTAAGACAAAGTTACGCTGTTCATACATGATTTCACGCTGTTTACGCAAAACATCATCATAATCCAGCAATTGTTTACGAACGTCATAGTTATAGCCTTCGACACGTTTCTGTGCCTGGGTGATAGATTTGGTAACCATCTTTGATTCAATCTGAGCATCGCCTAAAGAATCAAACAGCTTTTCAAACTTCTCGCCGCCGAAACGAATCATCAATTCATCCTTTAAAGATACATAGAAACGAGAGAAACCAGGATCACCCTGACGACCGCTTCGTCCACGCAGCTGGTTATCAATACGTCTGGATTCATGACGCTCACTACCTAAGACAGCCAAACCACCGAGTGCTTTTGATTCCTCAGTCAGCTTGATATCGGTACCACGACCTGCCATGTTGGTCGCAACGGTAACACTTTTCGGACGACCTGCTTTGGCGATGATTTCCGCTTCTCGTGCATGGTTCTTCGCATTCAATACTTCATGTGGAATGCGTGCTTTTTGTAACAGCTGATGTACCAGTTCACTGGCTTCAACGGAAATTGTACCGACCAATACCGGCTGCCCTTTCGCATATAACTCTTTTACTTCTTCAATCAACGCATTGAATTTCAAGCGAGGATTGGCAAAGATAGCATCCGGATAGTCTTCACGGATAACCGGACGGTTGGTTGGTATCTCAATAACACGCATGTTATAAATATCTAAGAATTCTTCTTCTTCAGTTTTGGCTGTACCGGTCATACCAGCCAGCTTATCATACAGACGGAAGAAGTTCTGATACGTAATTGTCGCCAAGGTTGTTGTTTCTTCTTTAATTGGCACACCTTCTTTAGCTTCAATCGCTTGATGTAAACCATCCGAATATGCACGACCAGGCATCGTACGTCCGGTAAAGGTATCGACGATGACAATCTCATTATCCTGAACGACATATTCCACTTCGTTTTTCATAATGTAGTTTGCCTTTAAGGCCTGGGTAATATGATGAACCAATTGCGTATGTTCAATATCATATAAGTTCTTGATTTTAAAGTAGCGTTCTGCACTATGAACACCCTTTTCACTCAGCATGATCTGACGTGTTTTTTCATCAATTTCATAATCGTCGCCTTTTAAGCGTTTCGCAAAGGCATCTGCCTGTAAATATAAGTTTGCTGTTTTCTTCGCCCCGCCGCTAATGATCAATGGTGTTCTGGATTCATCGACCAAAATGGAATCGACCTCATCGACGATTGCTACATGCAAGCCGCGCAATACACGATCTTTAACATCCGTAACCATGTTGTCACGCAAATAATCAAAACCTAATTCGGAGTTTGTCGTATAAGTGATGTCACAGTTATATGCTTCACGTTTTTGTAATGGTGATAAAGGACGTGAGTTTACCCCAACGCTTAACCCTAAGAAACGATAGATCTGTCCCATCCATTCCGCATCTCGACTAGCTAAGTATTCATTGACGGTAACTACATGTACACCTTCTTGTGATAATGCATTCAGATACACGCACATGGTTGATGTCAAGGTCTTACCTTCACCAGTCTTCATCTCGGCAATGTCACCGCCATGCATGGCAGCAGCACCCATAATCTGTACCTTATAAGGGAATTCGCCAATGGTTCTGCGCGCAGCCTCACGAGCTACCGCAAAAGCTTCCACCTGCAGATCCTCCAATGTTTCTCCTTTGCTGTAACGTTCTTGGAATTCCTGCGTCTTAGCCCGCAGTTCATCGTCACTCAATGCCTCCATGGAATCTTGCAATGCAATAACCGCATCGGCAATTTTCTCCAGTTTGTGCAATGTTTTCTTTTCGCCGTTTAATAATCGTTCAATAAAATTCGCCATGAAAAACCTCCACTATATGTATTTGTCATATTTTCATACGTTTTCACTATTTTAATCGTGAATATTTAATACAAATTACCTTTTCTATTGTAACACAAACTTGTCATGGATACACCATAAAAAAACAGGCTTCTGCCTGTTTTTACACTTTTTTAAAGTTTTACGATGTTGTGAGCCTGAAGACCTCTTTCTGTTTCAACAAGTTCAAATTCAACCTTTGCGTCAGCATCGATTGTTTTGAAACCTTCCATCATCAACTGAGAGTAGTGAAAGAATACATCTCTGCCATCTTCTAATGTGATGAATCCGTATCCTTTCTCTTGATTAAACATTTTAACTTTTCCTTGCATTCTTAAATCCTGTACCTTTCTATGCGAACCTTACTGCATAGTAAAATTATAAAGACATTTTATTGAAAAATCAATGAATTTAGTACATTGTTTTGTAAAAAAATCGTCAGTTTTTGTTGGAAGTACAACGATTTTAAACATTTTTTCAAAAATGTATATTTTTTACACACAGCTTTTGTTCCTTTTACAAATCCTTTTCATTTCCAATACAATCTAAATGAATTGTATTGTAGCGATTTAAGGTGATCTACCTTAAAGAATCCTATGTTTTTATGTTACGCTAAATCTTAAAAATTAAGATGAACAGACTTCGACATTACGTGCCTGTAATCCTTTATCTGATTCTACTGCCTCAAAGGTTACCGTCTGACCTTCTTCCAGACTCTTGTATCCATCTTGTAGAATTTGTGAATAATGGACAAAGACATCTTTGCCATCCTCACTGGATATGAAACCATATCCTTTTTCTGCGTTAAACCATTTTACTTTACCTTTCATTCACTTCACCTTCCTGATTTCAACAATCAAAGTATAGAGAATCGCATACGTTTTAGCAAACCTTTTTCATCGCAGGATTCGACAAAAAGAGGATGTGCTGCCAGTACCAGCGCCTCTATTTTATATGTATGCGGCAAGAGTTTTTGGTATGCACACAAGATGGTAGAACCACTTGTGCATACATCATCAACAAGTAATAGGGGCTTTTGGGGCAAAGAAACATCACTTCTTCGTTGTATTACCTGGGAAATAAGAGCCCTGTTTTGCATATTTTGTAAGGATTGTTTGTGATTGCTTGTCTTATAAAAGGGTTCAATGATTTCCAGCTTGCAAGCTTGCAGCATCTCCCTTACTGGCAAGAAACCGCGTTCCAACATCTTCTCTTTACTGGAAGGCATTAATACAATGGCATATTGTCGAAATTTGTCATTAAGTTCCTGCATAACTTCATGAAAAAACACAGGACGCAAGGCAATATCCCTACCTTCTTTAAATTGAAAGATCATGCTTTCTAAAAAATCATTGTAACGATACAACATAGACAATTGCAGCGAGTCCAACTTCGTGCTCTTGCATAAGGGCTCCAACTGTTTTCGGCATGCCCCGCATAAGAAAGAAGAACGTTTTACATAATGAAAGATATCTTCTTGTTTATGTACATTCTGAAAACATAACAGACAATGCTCTACAATGTCTGATTCATCTTGTGAATGGCGATGGAGCAGCGTTTGATAGAAGTGGTTTTGTGGCTGCATAAAAACACTCCTTTCCCTTTCGGCATTTCGATGTTACGACCAACACGCCCAATCATTTGGATGAGACTGGCCTCTTGAAAAATGGGATGATCGGCACATAGGATCATCACATAAATACCGCGAATGGTGATACCTCTTTCTAAAATGGTCGTCGTGATTAAGAAATCATATCGTTTTTCATGAAATTCATCTATCACCTTTTCTTTCTCTTTTGTTTTTGAGGTGAATACGGCACAACGATGTGTCAGTCGTAAGAAACGATACAATGTATTCGCCATATGTATCGTCGGAACAAATACCAAAGTCTGTATACCATCATGTTTTTGTTTACGTAAAAAATAAAGCATCCAAACTATCTGCGAAGCTTTTGGCATCTGATATACCTGCGGTTCTATCAATGGATAGCCATGCGGACGCTGAAACAATTCCACCATGCAAACTTCTTGCCTTTCCACCTTTTCTAGCATATCTTCATCCGGTGTGGCTGTGAGCATGAGCTTTTGTCCGATGCACGCATGCATCGCAATTGCTTCCAATAAAGCATTATCACGATAAGGAAACGCATCTACTTCATCCATAATGAGCAAATCAAACCAGCCATGATAGCGATATAATTGATGCATAGTACAAATAATCAAATCTCCATCCGTGATATCCGTAAATCCTTCACATACCGCAATGACCTGTAGCATAGGAAATGCCTGCTGCATACGTTCCTGTATTTCTAAGACGACCTGTCGTCTGCTGATCGCAAAGCCCACCTTCTTTCCTTGGCATAAATACCATTGTATTGCTTCCATTGTTAATTCTGTTTTACCGGCTCCGCAAGCGGCATACACTAAAACATCTTTGCCTTCTTTTAGGTACTGCATAATGGAGGCAACTGCGACTTGTTGTTTTGGCGTTAAAGGATAGGGCAGCGTGTAGTGACACTTACATCGTCTGCGCATGCATGGACGCGTTATTGGTTCCTTTCCGACATCTACTCTGCCAAACCCAATGCATTTTCGACAATACCAGACACCCTCATCTTGATAAAAATAGTTCATGTCCTCATTTCCGCAACGTTGGCAACGCATAAAAACCACCTCACTATGTCATACGACACAACTTGGTGGTTTTCCGTGTTTATTCAAATATTTTCATATTTTTCTAGTAAATAATCTCTTATTTATAGTTTTTACGTTTCGCAATATCATCACTTACGCATGGATTTCCAATAACGATCATACGTCTCCACGATTTCTTGATAATCTTTCATCGTGTTTAGATCACCGCCATATTTACGATCCAATTGATAAGCGTCTACCTCGACTTTTTTTACTACCTCTTGTAACAGCTCTTCCCATTCCCCATCAAAGCGTTTCTTTTCCTTCTCATGCAGATGGTTCAAAGTTTCTAATAAGATCATCTGAGCATCCTTACGCCAATAGCTGACACCGAGCAAGGACAATACTCTACGTTCTCCTCGATCGATATGGAATCCTTGAATATGGTGCTGTTCATCCACTTCAACAACGCGAACAGGTGCTCCATTGGGACGTTTCAGCATCGTATAAAACGTAGTATGTGTAAATGCTTCTTTAAAAATATTCTTGAATAAGACCGTATCCCCATGAATCAGCCAACATTCATTCAATTGTTCTGCAATTAAAGCAAGGGAATGGATATTATTGTATTCACCATATGCCGTATTATACAGGATATGAATAGGGTAGTTCTTTTTCAAAATAGAAAAATCTTCATGCCGATGCCCGGTAACAATGGTAATATCGCGAATACCTGCTTGTAATAAATACTGAATGATCTGTTTGATTACCATAGTTTGCCCGATGGTAAAAAACGCTTTATTTTTATATTTCGTCAATTCTTTAAAACGATGTCCCACACCTGCAGCTAAAATTACTGCTTTCATATAAAATCCCCCTGTGAAGAAAGGCAGCCCATCCGCTGCCTTTTCGATCACTTGTCTTTATTTCTTTGTTGTCTGTAAGAAATGCCAAGCATCCTTGCACATTTCTTCTAATCCTTTTTCTGCTTTCCAGCCTAACTCTTCCCACGCTTTTTTCGTACTTGCATAACATTGGGCAATATCCCCGGGACGGCGTGGATCAATTTGATATGGTACCTCAATCGCATTCACTTTTGCGAATGTATTGACAACATCCAATACGCTATATCCTATGCCGGTACCTAAATTGTACGCATCTACACCGATTGGCTCCATGACTTTTTTTACTGCATTGACATGGCCTTTGGCTAAATCCACCACATGAATGTAATCACGCACGCCGGTACCATCAGGTGTATCATAATCATTGCCATATACATGTAAAAAAGGCAGTTCTTTGTTTGCGACTTTTACAATGTAAGGCATTAAATTATTAGGAATGTCGTTTGGACTTTCTCCTATCAGACCACTCTTGTGTGCACCAATTGGATTGAAGTAACGCAACAATGCGATATTCCACTCAGGGTCAGATACATGCAGATCTTTTAGAATCTGTTCAATCATCAATTTTGTAGTACCATAAGGATTTGTGGTAGGTCCTAATGGAAAATCTTCATAGATAGGAACACTTGCTGGATTGCCATAAACCGTTGCGCTGCTAGAGAATACCAGACGCTTACAGTTATGCTTTGCCATCACTTTACACAATGCCAGGGTACTCATTAAATTATTCTGATAATACATCAAAGGTTTTGCCACAGATTCGCCCACTGCTTTATAACCGGCAAAATGAATAGCGGCATCAATCTTATGTTGGGCAAAGATTTGTGCCAACGCAGCTTCATCACAACAATCAGCTTCATAAAAGGTTACTTTTTTCCCTGTGATACTTTCTATCTTATCAACGACATCTGCCTGTGAATTATAAAGATTATCAAGGATTACAACGTCAAAGCCTGCATCCAGCAATTCTACACAGGTATGACTTCCAATAAATCCGGTTCCTCCGGTCACTAATATTTTCATAAGCTTCCTCCTGTTATTTCTGTTTCATTATAGCATTAATATAGCCTCTTGCTGCATTTATTTTTTATAAGCTGAAAAATTCAAATATCCTAGGGGATTTTTATGCCAATACTTGTTATCAATCTGCTTAATATACGCGTACCTTACAGCGTACCTTTTTACCATTGCTGGAAGTAGCACTAATATAGGCTGTTCCTGCTTTTTTCGCATATACCTTTCCTTTTGAAGTGACGGTTGCCACTTTCGTATTACTGGAACTCCATTTCACTGTTTTATAAGTTGCCTTGCTCGGTGAGATATAAGCACGTAATTGAAAAGAGCGTATTTTATTCAGAGTTAAGATGGTCGTATTTAGTTTGATGGAAGATACCGGTGTATGTTTTTTTACCGTTACAACGCAAGTTTTTTTAAGCCCATTCGCACTCACCGTGATCGTAACTTTTCCCGCTTTCTTCGCTGTCAACTTCCCGCTGCTGCTTATACTTGCTATCTTGGTGTTACTGGATTTCCATGTTGCCTTTGAAGATGCACCCGATACCTTGGCAGTTAAGGTTGTACTACCTTTTTCATATATAGACAATTTACTTTTAGAAAGGGAAAGCGATGGTGTTTTCACACTGACCTTACATGTTTTGGTAATTCCATTCGCAGTTACCGAAATGGTTGTTGTCCCTGCTTTTTTCCCGGTAATCTTACCTGTACTGCTCACTGTGGCAATGCTACTATTCTTTGTTTTCCATACACATTTACTGCTAAGTCCCTTGACACTGGCGGTTAAGGTATAGGAGCCTTTTACATTCACGGCAACACTTGTCTTAGATAACGACAAGGATGGCTTTACAACGACGACTTTACAAGTTTTCTTAGCATCGTTTGCTCTGGCACTGATATAGGCAGTACCGGCTTTTTTAGCTGTGATCTTACCAGATGAAGAAACTTCTGCCACTGCTTTATTATCTGATGACCAACGCACGGTTTGGGATTTTCCATAAGCCGTCGCTTTTAAAGTCACACTACCTTTTTCATACAAAGTTATTGATGTTTTATTCAAGGTAACGATTGGCTTTTTCACGCTAATCGAACAGGTTGCCGTAACTCCGTTTGCGATTGCGCTGATTTTGGTTGTTCCCGCTTTTAGCGCCGTTATGGTTCCCTTGGCATCAATTTTGGCTATGGATGGCTGTTCACTTTTCCATGAAATAGATGCTGTTGGAGTTACTGTGGCTTTTAAGGTATACGTCTTTCCAACATAGGTCGTCACAGATGCTGTATTCAGCTTGATGGTAGGATCTTTTACCGTGACACTGGCAATTCCATTCTTTCCATCCGCGGTAACAAACACAAGTGCTTTGCCGGCTTTCTTAGCCGTCAATACCCCATCGGCATTGACACTGACAACACTGGTATCACTACTCTTCCATACAGGTGTGCCCTGAATAGCTGTAACGATTTTCAAGGCCATCGTTTTATTTCGATACATCGTGATTGAAGTCGTATGCAAGGTTAATAGTGCTGGTTTCACGCTTACTTTACAGGAAGCCTTGCCCCCTGCTGCATCTTTTGCCGTAATGGTGACACTGCCTTCACGAATACCCAATACAGTGCCATTGGCATCCACACTGGCGATGTCAGCATTACTGCTGGACCAAGTAACCTTTTTATTGGTGAGCTTAGATGAAACCATTGGTTTTATGGTCATCGTGGTACCTGCTGGCAGCGATGTCGAAGACGTCGAAAGCTTTAATTGTAACTTCGTATATTCATCTTTTACCATCGCTTTAAACTTCGTCCAACCCATGGATCCCTTTTTCATATGATTCATGTTATATGGACAATCCTTGCCAGACCAGTCTTGATGACGTTTGACTGCTGTATACGGCAATCCATTTTCATATAAGATACTGGCTGTTAGATAAGCAGCATTTTTTTCAGCCTTAGCATAATTACCATCTGCATTTTCACAGATTTCTATCCCAATCGTTGATGCATTTCCACTGTCATTGCCATCACCGGCATGCCAGCCTACTTCATTCATTGCCAAACTTTGATAAATGACTTTATTATCTACTTGAAAATGCCAAGATGTCCATGCGGCCGTTCGGTTAACGTTGCGTTCATACTGGATATTCGCATGGGCTGCGGCATCCGCGCCTTTACTGGCATTTGCTGTATTGTGTATGGTCACATACTTTGGAACCATCGAGATACCTGAACGTGTAGGATCAGAAATCTTAGGTAATAATTTTTGTTTAATAGCCACACCATTAACACTTGTTTGCGATAAGGTCCGCTTGGTATTTAGATAGGTTGCATATTGCTTACTGAAAACCGTACCGTCATCATGATAGGAAGTTAAGATCCAGCCTTTATATTTTCCATTATTCACATAGGCAAAATAATTCGCACGCTTGCTAATCGTGTAAGTACCTGCCGGTATGGTTCCTGTCTCAAATCTATCATCAAAGATAGGTACAGAATAAACATCTAAGGTCTTCGTTGTTTTTAGCTGTGCCGATATATCTTCAATTTCTAATTCCTGGATGTTATCATCCCAAGTGGTGATCCATCCACTTCCTTTTTCTGTATTCACATAAAAATAATTGCCATATCGTTTCGTAGCATAGCGTATCTTTGGCGATAATTTTGCCTTAACATTGCCATATGGCTCTTTATATAATGATGTTGTTTTAAGGTTATATAAAATATAATTGCCGTTTCGCTGATACGTATACCCCTCTACACGTGCATAAGGATTTGCTTCCGCTATATCCTGAAAACCATCGCCATATGCATATTCTCCATCGTTGAAGACATCCTCCTTTATGGATGTGTTCGCTGTTTCTTTCTTTTCCTGCGCATGCACAAAAGACATCGATGATAATGGCAATGCCACACAAAATAATGCTATTAAAAGTTTCTTCATATCCTTTCAAATCCCCTCTCATTATTCATTTTATCATAAATGTGTCACATAAAGTTACAAGTTTTGGATATTTCTTACCGTCATGATCATACCAGCCTCTTTGAAAACTTATAGCGTTAACACTTATTACTATTATTATAGTCCCTTTTTCCTTTATTTGAAAGACAAACCTTATCGATTGTCTTACCATCTATCTGGTATATCAAGATGTCATGGTCTGATCTTATAATTCATCCTTATGATGAATTTCATTTTCGCTATTTGAATCAAATCGATGTTCCCTCTTGCATAACCTAACAAAAACAGTTACAATAACCACGTAATACGCAGCAGTGGCAGAGTCTGGTTTAATGCACCGGTTTCGAAAACCGGCGTGTCTTTTGACACCGGAGGTTCAAATCCTTTCTGCTGCGCCAAGTGTTTAGAATACACCGTGATAACGGTGTTTTTTTATCCCTATGATGCTCTGAATTCATTATCTTTATGAAACCTATAACCTTTTCCAGCGCAAACGTTTTCTCTTTCCTTCATTCTTATTTCCAAGAAAAGGATTGGTATATCAGAATTGCCTTTTTACCTCGAGAAATTATATAATAGAAGAAACGCTAAGGAGGAAGTTCACATGCTTGATTTCTCATCATTACCAATGGGCGCTACACTGCTGGCACCGGCACATCTGCATCCGCTCATTCGCCAAAAACTTTTACAAACGACCCATGGATTGTTAGGCTTGCGTTTATATACGCTGAATGGTTATCTGTCTGCCCAATCCTTGGAAGATGCGCCAAGTGAGGCTTCCATCTTATTTGCCTATCGCGAGCGTATCAAACAGCTTTCTTCTTCCTTACATATTTATCAAGAAGCTGCTCTCACTTCTGTTTTCTTAAAGGAATGTATGCAGTGCCTTTATGATCTTAAGATATGGCAGATTCCGCTGAGTGTATTAAGTGAACAGGAAGAAGCTCATGCTGAGCGAAAAACTATCCTGACTGCGTTGTATCCAATTGAAACACAAGGCGATTTGATTGTTAAAGCGATTCGTGAAATAGCGCATAAGGATGCGCATATGGTATATATTTATGATGCTTTCTTCACTCCACAGCAACAACAACTAGTCAACCTGTTGGTTAGGCAAGGTGCTACTTTATTACAGGATGAAGAAATTCCTCATGAACGAAAGTTTTATCATGCAGTGAATAAACGACAAGAAATTGAAGGCTGTGCCCAATATATCTTACGCCATGAGATGAAAGCTGAGGATGTTGCCATCACCTTGGCAGATACCTCGTATATCCCCATCCTGGAACAAATCTTTACCCGCTATCATATCCCTTATACAAACCTTGTGGCATCCGCTGCCAGCAGCATTATTGTCAAACGCGCACACATGCTGTTGAATTATTATTTACAGCCAACGCAAGAACATCTATTGGCCTGCTTAGATTGTGGTATCTTTCATGAGGAAACTTTATCCTCCTTACTGCAATATTTACAAATTTATCAAAAAGACTTCTTTCAGCCATTTAATCATTTACAAACACTTTCCACCACTTCTCATATTCTGAATGAAACGGATGTGGGAAAGCTGAAAGAAATAGAGGAACGTGCAGAAATTGCCCGACAGCATATCGCTGAACAATTACAACCACTCATGCATCCAGCTTCTTATGAAGAAATGTTACTCACCGTATTAAAACTTTTAAAAAACAGCCTGGGTAACGATATGCAGCAAAGTGCGGTTTTACAAGATGTCATGAACGTTATCAATGAAGTATATCCATATATAAAGGAAAAGGATGATATCACTTTTTTACTACAGTTATTAGCGGATATTACTGTACATTCCACGATTCATCAATTGCAAGGTGTCAGTGTCACCTCATTAAAACAGGGATCCTGTACCAGAAAACATCACTTCTTACTAGGCGCTACACAAAATCAATATCCTGCCTTTATGGCAAAACGTGGTATCTTTGATGAGCACTATTATGAAACCCTGCCTTATCCAAGCATGGAACATCGCTATCAATTGCATCTGAAACAGTTACGTAAGCTGCTAAACCGCAGCCAACATCTCTATATATCCTATCCCTTAGGTACGTATGAAGGAAAATCTTTAGAAGCTGCCTTAGAAATAGAACAAATGTTTGATGAAAGAGCTAAACCCTATCCTTTACAGGAAATGTATGAAAAAGCAGATATTGCGCTGACCATTACTTCGCAAACAGCCCATGCGCTGTTTGTTCGCAATCAGCAAATCAAAGGTTCCATCTCTTCTATTGAACGCTATGTAAAGTGTCCGTTTTCATATTTCCTGCGTTATGGGTTAGGTATTAGAGAACCTATGAAACTAGGCTTTGCGGATTCTTATATGGGAACCCTTTCACATTATCTGTTAGAAACCTTGACTAAGCAACAGGGGAAAGCCTATACAAGTGTATGTGAAACAACGCTTACCGCCTTGATTGACAAGGAAATAGACGCCCTTCAAGAAGTCTTTTCGGACATGCGTACCCGCTTACAGATTTTACGTATCCGTATCGAATCCAGCATGATACAGACATTGCGACGTTTAGCTTCTTTTGAGGAACATTCTCATTTCCAGCCCTGGCAACAAGAACGCGAATTTCAATATGAAATACCTGTAACATCGGATGTCACACTGGCTTTGCATGGCTTCATTGATCGTTTGGATGTATATGATGATATCCTATGCATTCTGGATTATAAAAGCAGTGCAAAAACACTATCGGAAACAAAAGTATTTGCGGCAATGCAGTTACAGCTTTTAACCTATTCCATCGTCATGGCCAAACTGGAACAAAAAGAAATTATGGGAGCTTATTATCTATCATTAAAAAATGAAAATATTCCCCATCCGGCAGGTAAGCTATCGCGCCGCAAGCCGGTTACCTATACACCGATTGAAAAAGCAGATCTACAAGATGCCATCATCAAAACGCATCGCATACATGGATGGACCATGTATCCGAATGTATCCTTATTAGATGATGAAGGCACGCATGTGAGCGGTGTTCGCTGCAATAAAGACCAGCTCATCAAAACAAGTAAATTATACGACTTACATAGCATAGAACGCTGGTTCACGAGCATATATCAGCAATTAGCCAAACGTATGCTGGATGGTGATATCGTCATAGAACCAAGTGAAGATGCCTGTCTATACTGTGATTTTCATGCTATCTGCCGTTTCCATGGTATGCCATTTGAACGCAAAGCCATGGTTGAAACAGATGATTCCCTCTATCGGAAAGGAGAGGATGAAGATGCCTAACTGGAATCCCCAACAGCTGAAAGCTATTCAGACAAAAGATAAAAACATCATGGTATCCGCCTCTGCCGGCAGTGGTAAAACCACGGTATTAATTGCCCGCTTAATGGATCTGGTGGTAAAAGATCGTGTTCCGATTGATGCCATTTTGGCTATGACCTTTACGGAGGCGGCGGCCAGTGAAATGAAAAAGCGACTGGCTGCTTCTTTACAGAAAGCCTATGAAGAAACAAAGGATCCTGAGGAACGTGCTTACATCACCCGCCAGCTTACAAGTATACAAACTGCCCATATTTCGACCATCCATTCTTTCTGCTTATCCATTTTACAAGAGTATTACTATATGATTGGCCTAGATGCTACGCGCATCACCAACATCATGGATAATGGAACGATGGTCTTATATCAGGGAGAAGCATTAGAAGAAGCTTTTCAAAACCAATATGCCAAACAGGATAAAGTTTTTATTGATCTTTGTGCCATGTTTTCCTCACGCAGTGAAAATGATGAGGCACTGCGCAAGCTGATTACCTCACTTGCTGTCATGGCCTCCTCACAAGCAAATTCCGATGACTGGTTAAACGCTTTGCTCATCCCTTATGATAATATCAAGCATATACAGGATCTGCCCATTGCCATACAAGAAAACTTCTTTTCCTACTTAGCAGTAGAATGTTCGCGTTATGAAGAAGGCATCTTGCGCATTCAGGAACTTTATCGTTACCGCTATGACAGTGAAGTAAAAAAAGCTGCATTAGTAGAACAAAAGGTACAGGCTTTGCCATCTTTACAAGAAACCTTAGCCAAACGTGATTATGAAGGCTTTCGTTTAGCCTTTCAATCCATTGCCCATGGTATCCTTCCTCCCTCTCCGGATAAAGAGGATAAAGAATATGTTCATTTGCGTAAACAATCACAAGAATTAGAAGATCGTTTATTAGGACTTTTATTCAGTGAGCAACAATTCATAAAGGATATGCAAGCATTAAAGCCTTACGTTCAAAAGCTGATTGAAATGGTCAAGGATTATCGAAGGAGCTATGCGCGTATAAAACAAGAACAAGCAGTCATTGATTTTGACGATATGGAGCATTATGCACTGGAAATCTTGCAGTGTAAAGATGGTCAGGTAGCACAGCGCTATCGTGAGCAGTTTACTGAAATCATGGTAGATGAATTTCAAGATAGCAATGATGTGCAAAATACCCTGGTTCAATCCATTTGCCGTGAAAATAATGTCTTTCGTGTCGGTGATATTAAACAATCCATTTATGGTTTCCGACATGCCAAACCTTCTTTAATGCGCGGTATCATTGAACAACAGGGTATCTATGATGAAGTCATCTATTTATCAAACAACTATCGTTCGAAAAAAATGATCGTTGATTTTAATAACCTCTTATTTAAACAGTTAATGAATTTAGACGGTTTCTCCTGCCGCTATGCCGATGCAGATGATGTAGAAACCGGCGTTGCAGAACAATTGCAAGACAATGTGCCAATCTGTTTTCATGCCATCTTTCATGATGAGATCAAGAAGGCCAATGCGTTGATTCTCGCTAAAAATGATCTGAAGGCCAGCTATATCGCCAATCAGATATTAGAAATACGTGAAAAAGAACAGCGTCAATGGAAGGATTTTGTCGTACTGGTGAGAGGAAATGCTCGTAAAGAAAATATGAAGAAAGTGTTTGATGAACTGCATATTCCTTATTTTATTGATGTGAAATCCGGTTTCTACCAATCCAGTGCCGTATCGCTGATGCTAAGTGCCTTGCGCGCCATCGAAGATCCGCATAATGATATCGCCTTAATCGCCATCTTACTATCTCCTTTATTCCCTTGTAGTGCAGAACAAATTGCCCAAAGCAAGCTGGCCAAACGTCAAGTGGCACAAAAGGCAAGTCAACAAGCTGCACATAAGGTATATGAATCTAGTTTTTATGCATATTTAAAGGAACATCCTATTCCCGGCTTTCAGGCCTTCGAAGAATTACGCAAAGAATGTTTTGGTTGTTCCCTTATAAAGACGCTGAATCGTTTATATGAGCAAAATAATTATTATGCATTGCATACAAGCGTGCAGGAAAAAACCAATTTGGATCTATTGTTTGAAAAAGGAGCAACCTTTGAACAACAGCAAGCCATGGGCATTCATGCGTTTTTGAATCAGATTGAACAGATTAAAGATGCTCAAACAGCAGAGGCAATACCGATTGGCAGTGAAGCTGATGTCGTCCGTGTCATGAGCATCCATCAATCAAAAGGGTTGCAGTTTCCGGTTGTCTTCTTATGGTCAAATGATGCCATGACAGCAATTGAATTTAAAGATTTATGTATCTGTGACAGTGAACTGGGAATTGCCTTAAAACGAATGGAACTGCCTGAACGCTATGTACGAACAACGATTCCTCGTATCGCCATGGAGCATAAAAAAGATAAAGAAGAGCTAGAAGAAGAAATGCGTATCCTCTATGTGGCTACGACACGTGCTCAGCAACAAATGCATATCGTAGACTGTGTTTTAGACCTGGAACAATATAATAAGCCTTTAACAACTTCTTCTATATACGATCGTGGCGGTTATACCTCCTGGCTCTTACAAACCTTTCTGCAACATCCAAATGACCTTTTCACCATTAAAGAAGTACATACCCTGTGGCAAAGTCTTCCTCTTCAGGAACCGATAAAACCTCAATATCACATACAGCCTTATCATCAAGAGGTGGAAACCTTACAGTTTGCGACAGCTTCTGCGAAAAAAGCTACAGATATAGCAATTACCCTGCAAAAGCCAAAAGGTATGCAGTATGGTACGATGATGCATAAGATGATCGAAGCCTTGGGCAATTCATCATACGAAAATACCGCAATTCGGCAATGTGCGGCACGCCTGCACATAACGCTGTCTGAACAAGATGTTAAGCGCCTGCATGACTTATATGAAAACGAAGTCTTTCAGCGATGCTTGAAAACCACCTGTTATTATGAGCTTCCTTTCATGGTGAAGGATGGTGAGGAAGTCTTACATGGTTTCATGGATTTTGTGGCAATACAAGAGAACGGTATTACCATTATCGATTTTAAAACCGATGCCATCTTTTCAGCTGATGAGTTAATAACAAGATATCGGGAACAGTTACTGTTGTATCAAAAGGCTATGAACACGCTATATCCAAACAGTAAGATCGCTTGCTATATTTATTCACTGCATTTATCTGAGATAATTCAAGTCTCATAAATGATTAGGTTATGCAGAGGGTACCAAACGGTATATGGTATCCTCTTTTTTTGTATCTGAATTTATAAAAAAAGAAGGATTTCTCCTTCTTGAATTCGACTAGTAAGTGTATGTGTAAGAGCCTTCATAATATCCTGTGATGCCCTTATAAAGTAATGCACCCTTTTTCAAAGTTCCTGCTGATGAGAACTTAAAGGTTATTTTCTTATAACTATATGGATTAATATTTAAAGCAAAATTTGTAAAAGTTTGATTCGCTATTAATTTACCTGTATAATCATAAATTTTAAAATTAATTTTCTTAAAGTTCTTAACCGTTGTCATACGATTATTGACTACATAAGTATCTAATCGTAAAGCTCCACCACTATAATAAACTTTTCTAACTGCTACCGAAGGATCACCACGATCATAATCAAATACATTGGTGGAAACATTATAAGATTTTGCGTTTTCTTTTACGCTGACTTTACATTTTGTCGTATACCCGTTTCGTTTCGCGTAAATATATGCCGTACCGGCTTTTTTACCAACCACACGGCCACTGCTATTTACCGTAGCAATGTTTTTATTTGATGAAGACCAGGTAATCTTACCTGTACCGCCATTTACTTTTAAGGTTGTATAAAATCCAGTATAGATACTCTTGCTGGTTGCATTCACGCTAGGTTTTTTCACTGTTAATTTACACTGAGCAGTATAACCATTACGTTTTGCCTTAATATAAACAGTTCCAGCTTTTTTCGTTGTGACATACCCTTTGCTGTTTACTGTCGCAATGCTCTTATTGGAAGATGTCCAAGTAATCGCACCGGTTCCACCAGTTACTTTCAGTGTCATATGAGAACCTAAATACAAAGATGCAGAATGCTTATTCAAAGCTGGCTGTTTCACTGTGATTTTACATTTAGAAATTGCCGTCTTTGATTTCGCCGTAATATAAGCAGTACCGGGTCTTACAGCTGTTACTTTCCCATACTTGTCTACTGTCGCAACACTTTTTTTATCAGATGACCATGTTACTGTTCCATAAGATCCCTTAAACGTTAATTTGGTCGTTCCTTTTACATACAGTGATGCGCTGGTCGTTGTTAAACCTCTTTTAAGAACGGTGATTTTACAAGTCTTTGTAATACCATTTGAGGTCATTGCGGTAATCGTAGCAGTACCAGGTGCTTTTGTGTAAACCAAACCAGTACTGTTTACGGATGCAACTTTGGTATTGCTAGAAGACCATGTAATCGCACTGTTTGTTGCATTGCTAGGTGTTAGTGTAGCTTTTAATTGTAAATGTTCATTTGTGTAAAGTGTTTTTGAAATATAATTAAATGAAATCTTTGAAACACTAACATCATTCCTTTGGCTTTCCATCGTTGCTGCTTGTACTGGTCCCATCATGCTAAACACTATAAATAGACTCATCAAACAGCCAATAAGCTTCTTGCATATTTTCATGTTATTCCCCTCCTAAGGCCAATTACGCCTTTAATAGGATTATTATAGCTTCATTTCAGGTACATGGCAATATTTCTCATACAATCGATTAAAGAAAGGCAAGATTTCAGTCTCTTGCCCATTATTTATGATCTAAACGTTTATGGTAAGGTGGATATCATAGAAAATTGTTGCAAATCGCAATTTTGAAGAAATTTTCTAACGGCTTCCCAAATGGAATACATAATATTTTCTAAAACACCAAGCTCCATACTATGAATGATCAGCTGCAGCAGATAATCCTCTTTTCCGGTATTTCGATCATTATCAAACATCAACAACAAAACAGCTATGAGATCATTTTTCTTTAAATACTCCAAATCCTCTTCCACCATATCCCCATTATGAAGTTGCATGGTTTCTTCTCCATGTTGACGTATTTCAGCATACACTTCTTTTGGTATCGCAATACGTCCTTTGCGATAAAATAACTGATCTTCCTCCTGCCATAATACAAAACGATTTGTAAAATCCATGACCCGCTTCGTAAGTGGTAAGCGCCAGTCTTCAAATGGTTCTAATTTGCCACTTTGATTCAGATCTTTAAACGCAAAGCCATCCTGCTCAATTATTTGTATACCTAGGTTGGGATTATAACTTAATGTTTTTCCTCCTTCATTTTCAATGATGTCATGTTCATGTTTATGAGTCAATTTCCATTTCATATAGAAACCTCCTTGTGATCTCTATTGTCAGTATATCACTAAACCCTGGCAAGATATGTCAAGTAATCTTGTGAAATTATGTAATCGTTATTACAAATCCAAAACCTTAGCATGAAGCATAGGAAAAGGGAGCTCAGCTCCCTTTATCATCCCTTCTGCTTATTTTGTTTTCACATGCTTTAAACTACTATAAGAACCATAGCATTTCTTTCCATCTATTGTTTTATAGGCTCTTACCTTTACATAATACGTTTTATTTCGCGAAAGCTTTATCGTTTTACTGCTGCCACTCATCGTATAGTTCCATTTCCCCTTGCTACTTGTCGCATATGCAATCTGATAACCGCTGGCACCAACGGCTTTCATGCTTACCTGAAGCTTTCCCTTCGCCGCCTTAACACTTACACTTGGTGCTTTCGGTACAATTTTAAAGCTTTTCACAACCGTGCCGGCATAATTACCTTTTTCGGTTATTTGTACAGTTCCCTTACCAACAGATGTGTTTTTTCCATATTTGACAGTATAATCTTTTCCCCTTTTTAATGTCGTCTTTCCATATTTTATAACAACTGCCGGATTCATTCTCTTCCCTGTATAAGAGCGTGTTGTTAAACCTGAATAACTTAACCCTGATATATTCTTTTTTACAATTGTAAAGGATTTCTTTATTAATCCTGTATAATTTCCAATACCTGTGATTTGGATTGTTGCCTTACCAACCGCTGTATTTTTAGTATAAGATAACTTATAATCTTTTCCTTCTTTTAAAGTTGTTTTGCCTAGCTTGACTGTCACAGAAGGTTTTATCTGTCCTCCTGTATACGTTTTATTTGGGATGGTTGCTACCGTGGCAGAAAGCAGACTGACTGACTTCACCGTTATATTAGCGCTTCCCGTTATCGCTTTATAATTAGGATGTTCAATCTTATAATATACTTTTGTCGTTCCTGCACTGGCTCGTAATGGTTTCTTTGTTGTCCATACGCCAGAAGGACTTGTTCTGTAATGTATGCTACTACCCGTTGGATAGCCACTCAAAGTAATACCATGCGCCTTAGCATCATACGTTCCAGAATAACCTTTCACCGTAGCAGTAGCTGTTTTTTCTTTAGTCAGAAAGAAGAAACCTTTTTGATTCGTCTTAAATGTTAATACGTTATCCTTTTCTACAGCCCTGCCCGCATAAGAAATGCCATTTGTTTTCGGATCATAATTATATAAATTATAATTACCGTTCGAAAGGTTTTCTGCCCGCATATAAATTTCCGCCATACCAGGAATGATCTTAGCATCCTTATTTATTTCAATCGTGTAAGCATTTTCTAGCTTATGATTTTTAAGATATGTGTTAAGCTGGGTATTGCTTATTTGATCATGCGCTGAAGGTTTAAATGAATTCGTACTATTCGTAATTTTCTTAAACATCATATGATAATCATGAAGATACCCATATTCACCAGAATAGAATATGATCGGCACATCAATTTTCTTTAATGACGTTAATTCTTGAGATGTGAAGGTTGTTGGATGCTTATAATGCATCTTTATCGTATCCTTATACATGCGATAGGCATTTTCACCGTCTGCCAAATCTGAATAATATGCCCCATCATAACAATATTTGTCATGATCTCCATAATAGTAACATTTCTTTTCTATCACTTGACTCGGTAAAACAAAGGCATTAATTTTATTCTTTTGTTTAGCCATTTGATATTCTTTTATCGCATATTCCAACCATTGATTTGAATCTTTTTGTATTTCACCTGTCGCAACATAATTATAAAAATCCGAATAATTAACAGTAAACTTCGTATTATCAAGGCCAGCTTTCACCCCAGTTATAGTCCCATAAACGCCATTTTTTCCTCGTGTTTTACCATCGATATAATAACGAAAATAGCTATCATGTCCTGTATAATCAAATTCACGATAGATTTCTAAGCTATTTTCATTTTGATTACTTTTACATGCTTGTACTTCTTTTGCCGTTCTTGTCCGATCTTGTTTCTCTGCAGCATACAGTGAACTGACTTCAATTACAGATAATCCCAATAACAAAGCCAAACAAGTAATGAATCCTTTTTTTAAACTAAATTTTTTTAAACTAATTTCAACATTTTTCATACATTTCTCCCTTTCCTTTTTAATATTCAAATGAATTCTTTATATCTTAGCCTCATCTCCTTTATGATACAGTCATTAAATGTCCTAATACATAGATATTCGCTAATCGATCATTGCTTATAATCTTCCATAGCCCATTATCGTTATATACATGATATTATAGTTTTTTGTTAAGTTATAGTTGTGACAAAAGGTGTGACAGGAATTCCATTTAGAGCAGGCATCCAGCAAATCATGTATAGTAAAAGCTGGCTTGTGCATATCAAGTTACAAACAAGAAAAAACTGTCAGAATATGAGAAAGTTTTATAGCTTTTCACTAAACTACTTTCCGTAATTCTGACAGTTTCTTTTACAATGCCGATAGCTGATGTTTCTATTTGAGAGGATTCTGCTTACTCACTGTCCGCATATTCTCCCATTATCAACGTTGCTATTTTCATATTAACATCTTTTTTGCACATAACCTTTATCATAAAATATGCTCGCATCCCCTGTGTGGATAAAAGATAACACTATGTAAGTGTTAACCCCTTTTAAAAATAAAATACTTTTCGATCATCCAAGCGCAACAATGCTAATTGTGTATATGCATTATTTGCCGCACACCCACAGTCAATATTAATCACATGTGCATCTTCTATACTTCTATTTCCTGTCCATATCGTGTACGGTCTGCTATCTTGCAAATATAAGGTAGGCGTATGTCCTAAAATTACGCAACGATCATTAAAAAATGCCTCATCTTTTTCGATTCGCTCCCAAACAAAATCCTCAACACACACCTCTGTATCTTCCAGATCCTTCATCCTTACACAACCACTTTGAAATTGCATGCAAGGATAACCATGCACCAGATAATACTGCTGCTCTTGCACATGTACATCACAATAAGCCAGTGGAAGATCGGCTAGATAAGATAAGATTTCTTCTTGTTCCTTTATTGTCAGCTTTTGAAACTGGGCAATGGTTACCTGACAGTGATTACGCTGCCAGCGATCCAGGATTAACATCTTATCGTATAAATCCATTTTTTCATCTTTTAATGCCTGATAATACTGCAGCATCATATATTCATGATTTCCCATCAGCATCTTCACATTGCTTCGTTGCATGACATCCTGTAAAATGACGATACCATCAGGGCCACGATCAATCACATCTCCTAAGATGTACAAAGTATCCTCTTCATGAATTTTTTCCATCATACGATCATAGCGATCCTTTAATCCATGCACATCACTCATCACATAAACAGCCATAGAATGCTCCTTTCTCAACTAACAGTTGAAATTTTCATAAAAAACTTAACAAATACTCGCTTGTCGTTGCGCTTTTGCTCAACTATAATAAAACCATACAAGGCCATGTATAGAAAGAGGTTTATATGAAATATAGTTTAGGAAATAAAATACGCGAATTGCGCTTACACAAACAGCTGACACAAGAGCAGCTTGCCCAACTTTGCAAAGTAAGCAGTGCAGCGATTAGTAAATGGGAACATGACCTTTCTTATCCCGATATTACTCTTCTTCCTATTTTAGCACGAATCTTCCATGTGAGTACGGACGAATTACTTAATTTTGAAAGTGAACCAAGTGAAGAAGAAATTGTAGAAATGGCTAAAAAAGCTTTGGAAATGTATCAAAGCGTTCCTTTTGAAGAAGCTTTTGCCTATACGAAAGAATTGTTATATACCTACCCAAACAGTGAATTACTGAAATTGCGCATTGCGTCAAATACGATGTATGTCATGATGTTTGGCGGTGAAAAGAATGGTGCTGTCTATCAAACATTTGCGAAAGAACTATGTGAAGAACTCATCAACAGTACCAGCGATCCTATCAAGGAAGGAGCTGTTATTTTTCTTGTGGATTTTTATATGATGGAAGAAAAATACGACAAGGCAGAACAGCTGTTAGAAAGCTTTCCAAAGCATTTTGATCCAATATCCATGTTGCCAAGCATTTACTTAATGCAAAAGGATTATGTAAAGGCAAACAAATTATTGCAGGAACAATTATATCAGCATTATCATGCCATCTGCATGAATATAATGTCCTTAGCAACCATTGCCAGAAACACGCATAAGAAGGAAGAAATTAAAGCCTATCTAGATTTACTAAAGGCGCTACAAACAATCTTTCATATGGAAGAGGATATTTCCTTTATGCCGATTACAGAAGGTTATTATGAAGATAAACAAGAAGCCTTGTATTATGTAAAACGCTATGTGGATATGTTGTTGCATTGGGATGAGATGGCAAAACGCAAAGAAGCTTTATTGAAACAAACACTTTGGTTTCAAGAGATTGCATTGGATAAAAACAGCTTACCTACCATTATGGGAAAGGAACAACTGTTACAGCTCTTAGACGATAAAGATTTGGATTATCTAAGAGAGGAAGAAGAATTTCAGGCATTATATAAGAAGATACAAAACAGTTAAATTCGGATGCTGATGCAAAAAGCAACCTATATAGAGAAAGAGTCGTATAAGTGATCATACGGCTCTTTTTAATGAATAGTGATTATTTACATATGTATAGAGTATTCTCTACCCTTTTTCGCCTTGCATCGCATGCCATTTTTGACAATTGCGCAAACGCTCTCCCTGATCTCCTTGCTTTTCATCATAAGCAAAGGATTTTGCTAAGGCGCATGGAAATTGCGCACATTCTCCACAATGGGCAAGCTTTTTTTCTTCAACACAGCTTTTTACCGGACATTGTTCTCCCCAAAATGGTTTTGTAATCTGTAAACAACCGGCACAATTCATCGTGTTTTGAAATTCGCACTTGCTGCAACAGATACCACATCTTGATTCTATCATCTTCATCACCATCGTAATGACATCATCATTACCGATCCTTTCTTCCCTTATAGTATAAGAGATGAACGCCCTTATTTCATGTAAAAAAAGGACATAATTAGGGATCTTCCTAAACGTTACCTAATCATAAGACTTAGCAAAGATATCTAAGCTCTTGTTGTTTGGTAAATACCTTAGGCGACATGGTCACAAACATCAAAAAAGGGATGCTATTACTTCATCCCTATCTTCGTTATTTCTTTGTCATCTTACGACTTTTATCCGCACAAGCTCGCATACCTTCCATGATGGCACTACGCAAACCTTTTTCTTCCATTTTCATGACAGCCTCAATGGTCGTACCGCCCGGTGAACAAACCATATCTTTAAGCTCCCCGGGATGTTTCCCGGTTTCTAATAACATTTTAGCAGAACCAAGCATGGCTTGTGCCGCAAATTTATAAGCATCTTTTCGCGGCATGCCCTCTAACACCGCCTCATCTGCCATAGCTTCCAAAATCATAAACATGTATGCCGGTGAAGAACCACTGACTACCGTTACCGCCTCCATCATTGACTCCTGTACTTCTGCACATTGTCCAAAGCTTTCAAAGATATCAATGATATCTTCTTTATCATCCTTACTCATCATCTCTCCAAACGCTAGTGCACTCATTGCCTCACCAACAAAAGCAGGGGTATTGGGCATCGCTTTTACCGCTTTCACCTTACGATGAAACATTGCATACAGATCTGCTAAGGTAACACCGGCAGCGATATTCACCATGATTGCATTTGGTTTCACATGCTCTCGTATTTCTTCAATGATCTTGCCATACATATGCGGTTTGACAGCAAGAAATAAAATATCCGCATTGCAGGCTACAGTTTCATTATCACTGATATACAAATCATAAGTTCTGCTTAATGTTTCCAGTTTCTCTGGATGCTGATTACTGACGATCATATGATCGCCATCCACTAACTGTGCCTTCATAATGCCTTCTACCATAGCTTTTCCCATATTGCCACAGCCAATAAATCCAATTGTTTTCATATGTGTGCCTCCTATCGTGTATGGGGTTCCTGTATCAGTTTTCCCAATAAAACAGCTTTTTGCTGTTCATCCTTTGTTTGTTTAAACTCTTCTTGTGTAATTGGATGAATCCATGTCAGATGGACACCTTGTTTTTTAATTGATAAAGCTAAAGCGTCGGCAAAATGATCATCATCTAACAATATGCAATACGATGTATCATGAAGCTGCATATCCAAGGTATGCTGATCAGCCAGACAATCCATTTGTTTCCAAGGCAGCTCGCATAAACCGGCAATTTTTGCAAAGACTTCCATTTGCTCATCTGCGCTATATACATCTTTTCTTAAGGCGATAGCAAACTCACTACGTGCATAAGATTCATAATCATCATAATAGCTATCTGCATTTGGCATCGCAAACATTCCCACACCAATTGTAAATGCATATAGGACTTCATCCTTTTCAAAGGTCATTAACAGACGGCTTGGAAATTGATCCTTATGCAAATCATAACAGTTGCTTGCCTTGCCAAAGATCTTACACAAATCTTCAAAGTAAGGCGTATGATAAGCTTTCCATACCTCATTAAATTCCTGTGCCCAGAAGGCCTTTCCTGCTTGCATGCGTGGTGCTAAAGTTTCATAAGCATCCATCAGCTTCCATCCTACCATCGTATTTTCTTTCAAATTACGGGTATACCCGCTAAAGCTTTTTCCATCAGCCCAGCTTGGGATAATGCTGTAGAGCTCTTTTTGATAATATAAAGCTGCGATATGCCCTTCTTTGCTCCAAACAATTTCAATATTGTCTTCATCCCAAGGTGAAATATCTGTTGGATCCTGCAAAAATTGCTTTGGCAGCATAGGCTGATGATCCTTAGCAATCGCATTCTGATCAAACGCATCCGGTGCTGCTTTCAGATTTTTGACCCAACAGGCACTGCGGGCAATTAAACGCTGTTGTTCATAATCCAAATCATACATATAGAAATAGATGCTTTCACCATCACTGATAACATCTGCCGCAATCGGACATAGCGGTGATTGTGAAAACGCCAAACTTTCTTCTTTTATTTGCTCCATTCCATAACAGCCTCCTATTTCTTTCTATTATTATACAAGATATCGCAGACGATGAACAGTTGTTCAAAGAAAATAGTCATTTGATTCTTGCTCATTGGAAAGAAACATCATATTTTAAGTATCTTATGAGCTTTCTGTTTGTATTCTAATAGTATCATCGATCTCTTTCTCATCTTACTCATCATATGAAACATGATTACAGTATTTTGCATAGTGTATGAGATGCTGAAGCATACAAGCATAACAAAAAGTGAAGCTTTCATCCTATTGCTTAGATGATTGCTCCACTTCCTTGCTTATTTAATTTCTTTAATCGTTTTAATTCCTTCCGTATCAACATAAGTGATATTCAGCTTATCCTTTGGTTTTAAGAATACCAGCTGATTCTCATATTTCGTTGTAAAGGAGATCTTAAAGATTTCATTGTTCTCTGCCTGAATATAATACAGTGTATTTCCTTCCACATTTAGTTTTTCAATAGATTTCACCACAATCGTTGCCGTCTTCATACTTTCGGCACTGATATTGTCACTGGACGTACCTAACAGGTTCAAAGTCTTTTTAAACAAGGCATCCAAGCCTTCATCACTGGATACGGTCGCAACCTTTTGATAATCAACTGCTGAAACTGTCGCATACATCTTAATCAAGCCATTGTCTTTCAATGACATTAAATACACTGGGTTGCCTTTGATATTGATCAATAATGGGAAAGTAGACTCATAGCCATAGTTTTTCACTTCGGATTGTGCACTCTTCATAGCGCTGGTTTCATTTGCTCCGGCCGTCGCAATCTTCATTGCTTCATGAGTTCTCAGATTCACTAATACAAAGCCTAAGTTGGACTCATCGGCATTCGCAGATGTAATACCACTATACAGCCAAATATCGCCATCTTTTTCTAAATAATTATAGCCTTCACTTGTTAAGGTCACACCATTTTGTCCAAACACGGAATTCCAATAGCCGCCTTGCAAACTACCATTTTCATCTAATTCATTAATAACCAGTGATTCAGGGAAAATACGGTCAGCCCATGTCGGTATCTTTCCTTTATCATATTTTGTACTTTCACCGGTAATCGGATCAAGGAAAATTGCCCCTGTTACACTCTTCTTCGCCCCTACCCCTTTATAGGTATAGGTCGAACAAATATACCAAGGTCTTCCTTTTTCATCAATTTCAAAAGAAGGAGAACCAAAGATTTCAGTTGGATGTTGGAAACGTAAATGACGCATCAGATTTTCATTAAACATTGCCGATGGGACATATTTCATTCCATCCAATCCCAAATCCTTTAATTTTACCAAAGATGTTTTTCCACTTGTACTATCTACCGTGATATAAGCAGGAATCCCGTTCCCTTTATTTTTAAAATACTTAATGAAACCATTGTAGGTTAACGGGGTCACGCGATACACACTGTCTTTATAAGAAATCTGTGTATATTCATCACTGACATTAAACTGTGATACCCATTCACTCATATTGCCCATTACCTTATCACCCAGACGTATTGAGCTATCTCGATCAATGATGGGTGTCTTTTTGAAATCCACTTCCGGAATTTCCTTAAACTTTACATCCTTCACCGCAATACGGTTTGCATATTCTTTTGCATGGAAGATTTTTGAACTGATTAAGGATGACGCAAAAGGAAAGATAATCATGATGGCTAAAGCAATCGCACTTAGTTTTGCCGCGGTTTTCCAATTGCTTGTTTTTGCTGTTGCATCATGTACCGTCTGCTTCGTGAATTTGCCTTTTAATCTATCAAATGCATGCATTCCCTGATTGGTTAAAGAGAAAATCAGGGTGATAATTAAGATTGGTCCTACGGTAAAAATCAGAAACTGCCAAAACTCTGGCGCATGCCAGTTTAATGGCGGTAATGCGACATAGAAATATCCGAAAACATATACCAGATATACCGGTATGATAAATAACATATATTTTTTCATATAACGCACCTCACTTTTTGATAGTACTTACTATATCATATTTATCACAAAAGATACAGAAAGTTTTCTTATCAAAGTTTTTCACAAAGATAATATGAAAACTGTGAGCAAATCAGCTTCACTCACAGTTATATACACTATCTTTTCTCATCCATTAATACGATGTGATGACACTCTCTGGTTTTCTTCATATCAATCAGACGCTGATTGCTAGAACCACGGAAACGTAAAGTAATATCCTTTAACTCTTCGATAAAACGTCCATCGACCAACACATCAATAAGCGAGAGTATTTCATCGGTATCCTCGCCATATCGTTTCCCTTGCACAATTAAATCTTCATCCAATGTAAAACCGGTAAAACACCAGATATCTTTTTCCGGCAATTCTTTGCGCACTTTTCTTAATAGCTTTACCAACACTTTTTGATTCTCGAATTCAAACGGTTCCCCGCCAAGTACTGTTAAGCCTTTAATATAAGGAGAAGCCAATGCCTGCAGTATTTCTTGTTCACTTTCTTCTGTATATGGCTGTCCATAGGTAAAATCCCATGTTTCCGGTTGGAAACAATGCGCACAGCGATTTGTACATCCGGATACAAACAAACTAACGCGTACCCCGGGACCATTGGCTATATCATACTTTTTAATTGCTCCATAATACATGGCGATTGCTCCTACAGATGCAAGACACGTTCTTTGATTTCCTGCGTTCTTCCTTGATTCCAGAACTGTGTACCGATATAACCACATGTTCTTCTGGCAACATTCATCTTATCCTGATCACGGTTATGACAGTGTGGACATTCCCAGATAAGCTTATTATGCTCATCACGAATGATCTGGATTTCTCCATCAAAGCCGCAAACCTGACAATAATCACTCTTTGTATTTAATTCAGCGTACATGATATGATCATAAATATGCTGCATAACCGCTAAAACAGCATCTATATTATTCTTCATATCCGGTACTTCCACATAGCTGATTGCTCCACCTGGAGATAGCTTCTGGAATTGTGACTCAAAAGTCAATTTATCAAATGCATTGATTTCTTCCGTCACATGGACATGATAGCTATTTGTTATGTAGTTTTTATCTGTTACACCTTCAATGATGCCAAAACGTTCCTGTAAACATTTTGAGAATTTATATGTCGTAGATTCTAATGGTGTGCCATATAAAGAGAAGTCAATATTTTCATCAGCCTTCCATTTTGCACATGCATCATTCAAATACTGCATAACCTCTAACGCAAATGGAGTAGCTTCTGGATCCGTATGAGGTTTTCCTGTCATATAGCGTGTCATTTCACATAAGCCGGCATAGCCTAAAGAAATTGTGGAATATCCATTAAATAACAATTTATCAATGGTTTCTCCCTTCTTTAAACGGGCCAAAGCGCCATTCTGCCAAAGGATAGGTGCCACATCACTTGGTGTTCCCTTTAAACGATTATGGCGACACATCAAGGCTTCCTTACATAATGCCAAACGCTCATCCAAGATACGCCAGAATTCCTTCATATCTTTTCCACTGGAACAAGCAACATCCACTAGGTTTAAGGTTACAACACCTTGATTGAAACGACCATAGAATTTATATTGATCATTTTCATCCTTATATACAGTTAAGAAAGATCGACATCCCATACATGTATAGCAATTGCCATCCTTCAGCTGTTTCATGATCTTTTCGGAAATATAATCTGGAACCATACGTTTTGCCGTACATTCTGCAGCTAATTTTGTCAGATACCAATATTTGCTTCCTTCGCTCACATTATCTTCTTCCAATACATAAATCAGTTTTGGGAATGCCGGTGTAATATAAACGCCCTGTTCATTTTTTACACCCTGAATACGCTGATTTAACATTTCTTCAATGATCAAAGCCAAATCATCGCGCAGTCTTCCTTCCGGTACTTCATTCAGATACATGAACATGGTAATAAATGGTGCCTGTCCATTCGTTGTCATCAACGTAATGACCTGATATTGAATTGTCTGTACCCCTTGTTTGATTTCACGCTTTACACGCAGCTCTGCAATTTCATTGATAATTTCATCGCTTACCTGTACCCCGGTTGTTTCCATTTCACGACGTACTTCCCTTTGGAATTTTTCACGGCTGATCTGTACAAACGGTGCTAAATGTGACATGGTGATACTTTGCCCGCCATACTGACAAGAGGCAATTTGCGCAATCGCCTGGGTTGCGATGTTACAAGCTGTTAAAAAGCTATGTGGCTTTTCAATCATCGTTTCCCCAATGACCGTACCATTCTGCAGCATATCCTCTAAGTTTACCAAACAACAATTATGCATATGCTGAGCAAAATAATCCGAATCATGGAAATGGATAATACCTTTTTCATGTGCTTCTACAATTTCCGGAGGCAATAAAAAACGCTTCGTAATATCCTTGCTTACTTCTCCTGCCATATAGTCACGCTGTACGCTGGAAATGGTAGGATTCTTATTAGAATTCTCTTGTGCCACATCTTCATTCTCAAATTCCAACAAACTTAAGATCTGTTTATCTGTTGAATTTGACTTTCTTACCAATTCCCTTTTATATCGGTAAGTAATATAATTATTGGCTACCTTAAAAGCCGACTGCTTCATGATTTCTTCTTCTACCTTATCTTGAATTTCTTCTACGGTAGCACTGCGATTCAGATGCTGACAATATGCCGTGACATTTGTTACGATCTGGGCAATCTGTTCACCACTCATCTGGTAAATATGGGTGACACTTTGATTTGCTTTACAGACAGCATCCTCAATTTTTGATGCGTCGAAGACAACTTCCTTTCCACTTCTCTTTATGATATTCATACACTACACCTCTTCATCATTCCTAATATCCTTTAGCATTATATAGGAAAAAGTGAAGAAAATAAAGTATCATGCTAAAGAACTTTATCACCATATTTCACAAGTGAAAACTTTCAATAAAAGAAAGCCTTTGTTCATCGCTTTTCTATTTTTGGAATAGCCTTTGTGAATGAAAATATATTTTTTATTTTCACATCATCATCGTAGTAAAATTAACATAAAAAGAAAGATGCCGTTAACTTTTTAGAGCTCCCCCCATGAAGGTATCGGTTAAAAAAAGGATCTGGAGAAATGGACTCCACTTCCTGATTATTACCCCCATTTGATTCGCTGATGCCTTGCTTGTTTCTACTCCTATCATAGCCTCTTGTATAGGTATTTTATATTTAACAAAGAAAGCAAAGAAATAATTAACTCGCTATCTCATAAGTTCAAGATACCCTAATCTTTATGGGCATTCTTGAGCTTTTTAAATTGCATTTTGATAACTATTTTTTACAAAGGCATAATGCCAAGTGAAACAGGCTTTAGATTTTCCAGTGGATTGTAACGCTCTCACTGGTTGCATCAATGTGGGATATGAGAATATCAACCACCTTGCGCTTATCGTCAAAACTCACGGACTCCCAATCGTTGAGGTAATTCGTGATACAGTCAATTTGCGTGTCCGAAACGGAATTAGCGGTGAGATCGGCCACCAGCTTTAACTGCTTTTGCCGTTCTGCGTCCAGCTCCTCGATCCTATTGTTTGCGTATTGCAGGAGCAGCGGGTTTGCCCCGGACAAAGTGTCCAGAAGTTTCTCAATCTCGCTTTCCGTCTTTGCCAGGGCAACACGGGCGGCGGTCAGTTTGGGGTTATAGCCCGGTTCCTTGCCGCCTTTCAGCGTGTGATACTTCCGCATTTTCTCCACCATCTCGCCATACACAAAGGACTCCATGCTTTGCGCCGTCAGCGTACCGGCACCCTCGCAGCTCCCGTTATCGGCCCGCTGCTTGCACCGCAGGTAAGTAACGCCGTTTTGGGCTCTCAAGCCCACCAGAGCATAGCCGCAGCGTCCGCACTTGATTTTCCCGGCCAGCCAGGTATTGTGGCATTTGCGGCCATTCTGGAATGAGGTGTTTTGTGACAGCTTACGCTGGACGGTCAGCCAAAGGCTGGAGGGGATGCGCCCCTGGTGGGGAGCGATTACAAGGATTTGTTCTTCACCCTCCCGGCCCTGGTAGAGATAGCAGCTATTGTCCCCCGTGAACATTTCCGGGGGGCTTTCGATTTTTACGCCCTGGGCTTTGAAGTATTCGTAGATGTCCATATCGGCCTGGACATAGACCGGGTTTCTCAGCAGTTTCGAGATAAAGGCCCGTTGCAGGGCTTTTCCATAGACATCAATGGAGTTTTTGACAAAGTACCGGGTTATATCGCCGTAGGAGCTGCTCGGCTCCGCATACATCTGGTACATCAGCTCGGCAAAATCCATTTCCGCATTTTCCACCAGCTTCTTTGTCTTGATCCCGTCCATGACGATGGGCTCAGTATCAAAACCGTATGGCGTCCGGCCCCGCATATAGTAGCCTTTGGTACACCGGGAATAAAAAGCGTCCTGCACGCGCATTTGGATGCTTTCCCGTTCCAGCTGGGCAAACACGATACAGATATTGAGCATCGCCCTGCCCATTGGGGTAGAGGTATCAAATTTTTCCGTACAGGACACAAACTCCACATTGTACTGCTTGAACAGCTCCATGAGCTTTGCAAAGTCCACAATGGAGCGGCTGATCCGATCCAGCTTGTAGACGATCACCCGCTTGATGAGCCCCAGCTTGATGTCCTGCAAAAGCCGCTGGAAGTCCGGGCGTTCAATATTCTTGCCGGAGTAACCTTTATCCTTGTACTCCCGGCCCTCACCGCCTTTCAATTCGTAACGGCAAAATTCAAACTGACTTTCAATGCTGATACTGTCCTTTTTGTCAATCGACTGCCGCCCATAAATCGCGTCAATTCTGTTATCCATAATTAGCTCCCTTTCCATAAATGGGAGCCAACCTACAACTATATTATACCTCTAATGCCCCCATGCAACAAGGATGACTCCGGCCTACCCCCTCTGTCCGGCGTACTTTACAAACACATCAAACAGCCGCCGCTCGACCTCACGGCTTCGCTTATCCCGCTCCTGCGGCGGGTAAATGGGGGTAACATTCTTGACGGTGATCGTCCGATCCCCAAGAACGGCAGTTTTGATCTCGCTTTCGTATTTGACCTGTGCCTGCATAAAATACCTCCCTCTTAAAACGGTATGGATAAAGGAAACGGCCAGCACCCGCATAGGGCGCTGGCCGCTTGACGGTGTGACCTCTGGACACTTTGTCCAGAAGTCAATAGGGGCTCCGCTCGTAGTAAGCCGCAGCCTCCTCCGGGGTGGTGTAGTCAAAAACCTCGTGGAGCTCCAGCATGACCTGTTCAATGTCGGCGGGCTTGAAGCCGCACCGCTCCATCGCAGAGATCACATAGCCCCGGCAGGCCCCCTCGCTCCACGGCTGGGAAAGCAGGGCCGCCAATTCTGGATCGTAGTTCATAGAGCGTTCCCCTTTTTCATAAAGATATAGGGGAGCGCCGCGCTCATTTTCTTGCCCCGTCATAAGACAGCATCCTCGGCGGCGGCGCTCCCCCGCAAAGAGGGCGGCGGCCCGGCACTGTGGCCTGGGGCCCCCGCGTCCTCTTTACGGAGAGGGAAAAAACTTCCTCTCATATACCCAGGACAAAAAAGGGGCAAATGGAGATGGTAATTAGAAATTTTCTCTTAAATATTTTTTCATCCGTTTGATGCCGCTTTCCACGGAACAACGGACGGCGCTTTTATCCACGCCCTCCTCGCGGGCAATCTGGCGGTAGCTCTTGCCGAGGATCAAGTGAGCGTCCACCCGGCGGCCCTGGATTTCCGGCAGGGAGTTGAGGGCGTTCCACAGACGGAAAAACATTTCTTTCCGATCCAGGAGCTCCTGGGGGCTGGGCTCGTGCAGACACGCGGAGTATTCGATCCCGTCATCGCAGTCCAGGGAATAAAACGCCTTGTTCCGGGTAAGCCGCCGCTGATAGGCCGCTTCATTCCTCCGGCTGGCCAGAAGCACCTCGGCCACTTCATCGGGCACCTCCACCAGCTCGTCCACTATGTACCAATAATAAAAATCTTTCATATTGATTGTAGTCATAACTTGTCCTCCATTTTGTTTCGGTGGGTTGGTTGATCGGAAACAAAATGGAGGGCTGGCGGGGAGCGGCACCCAGGGGAGCCGCCCCGTACCCCTGGACACTTTGTCCAGAAGTAAGGCAAGCAAAATGCGCTTGCACAGCACAAGGCCGCACAAGCGCATAAAGCGAGGAATTTATTTATATTAGAACAATTTTCGCAACCAATATCAGAATATCCTGGTCCGGTGCCTGGGCTTTTTTTGACAAATTAAGGGCATGGACAAGGCAAAGAAACACGGCGTACCTCCTTTGCCGCCGTGGGTATAAAAAAGCGGCGGCCTTGAAATGATTAGTTTCAAAACCGCCGTTTGACTTCTGCCCCTATTTGAGGCGCATAACAACACAGCCGCCAATCCAACGGTTTTTTTATATGCCGTTTCCGTTGGCGGCCCCCAAACAACTATTAACCTCAAGAAAAAATACAGAAAAGAGAATATAATACGGTGCCGATGCCAAGTAATATATACACTATTCTCAACCCGAACGAATATTTTGCGTCTGGATTTCTCGTTAAGAATTTTGGTAATTTTATTTTGTTGCAGATAAAACCGAATATCACAAAACCTGCACCAATCACAAGCGTTACATATTGCCAATACTCACTTAAAAACTTTTCTATAAACTCCATCACTTACCCATCCAATATTTCATGCAATACTCACTCAATTTTTCATAGTCAAACATATAATTAACGTCCATGAGATAATTTTCCATCATCGCCACGGAACTAATAAGCTGTAAATCTATTTTGCCATCTTCAAGCTGGTCATTCTTTAAGATGAACAGGCTTGTTTTCTTGTCCTGCGTCATTTCGGAATTAGTCTTTTTGCAATAAATAGGTTCATCAATCCAATCCCATTTAGGATCTACGGGAATAAGTACGATTTCAGGAATGTTATTATCGTCTATGCCATAGCCCATAAGCCAGTTGTAATATGTATGAACAGTTTTCGTTAGTTTTTTCTTTGTTGTCATTTTCCAGACAACGGCGGTCTGATAATCTTTCCCTGTCTTTTCCTTAAATACTTCCGCTACCTTTTTCATATTTTCTTCTTGTTTAGCGGTCAGCTTTCCTTGCAGCGGCTTAAAAATGTTTCCAAACAATCCCATGATTTTTCACCTTTCCTTTTTGTTATTGTTGCAGTCGTTTTTGCATTGAAAGTTTATCCTCTTTCCATGCTTCATACAATTCCTCGTTTTCTTCCCACAATTCTCTTAATTCAGAATTATCAGAAAGAATGGCACCAATAGCCGTTACTGCTTTTTGTTTGAGGGGAGAAAAGTCAAAACATTTTTGTGAACTTGTCCACTCAAAATAATCTTCCTCATCACATCTATACACAAAGCTGTTTATTACGCTGTCAATAACGGCCGCTGATACTAAAGCGTAATGAGCTTCATCATAGCCGATATATTCAGCCTGTATAACCTCATCAAAATATCGTTCCATATCAGCAATTATGTCTAATGAATTTTTAAGGTCAGTCAAAGCGTCATACGCAGTATCATCATCAAAAACACCATAATTCCATGCGCCCATATATCATCCTCCTTTATCTACCGGGCCACTTCTGGACAAAGTGTCCAGAAGTCCGCACCTAAACAAGCAACGTAGCGATACTACACACGATCAACACGCATCCCCCGCGCCAAAGATGAAGCGGCAAGTTCCTCTTTATTTTTCCTGTTCTTGCTCTAATCGCTGAAAGAGTATATCAAGATAATTTCTTTTATCCAATTAGTACCACACGTCCACGCTCTGGGAAATAAATATTCAACCCCATCTTCCAAAGTTCAAAATAAGGACGGAAAGGATTTTCCCGTTTCGTATCATACATAGGCCACTGGAGATAATCGGACAATAGATAATCGCAGTTGATATGGTACAATGCCTCAGTCATTAACTCAATATCCTCATAGCCCTCCTTGTACAGCATATCGCTACACCAATCTATCAAATCAGTTTCTATTTCTGTACTTTCTCCATTTATTTGTTGCTGATAGGCTTCTTCTCTGAAAGTCTGGGCAGCTTGTCCGAATAAAATTTCTATTTTGGCGTTCTCGTCCAATGGAGCAGCTTCCTTGAACTCCTCCACGAAAATACGATTTATATTTCTAATATAGGCTTGTACTGCATTTTCAGCGTTCTGTCTATTATCTTCTGAAAATCGAGTAAAGAAATACCCTGCATAGCTGGTTTGTTCGTCTGGCAGTTCAACCTTTGCTGTATCTTTGCTGATTTCATCAATTTCCAAAAGTTCTTGTAACATATTTAATCCAGTTTGCCCATAGAGAGCAAAAATAGGGCGCAGATGTTCGATATTTCCACCGCGCAACTCCTGAAACAGAAAAGGCGGTACAGCTTCTTCCTCCAAATCGTAATCATGTTCTTCAAAGATTTCCATTAGTAATGGGTCTTGTTGAATAATCTCTGCCCAACGATTGGGAAGATATTTTTTACATTCATCTATTGTCATTAAAAATTTCTCCTCCTTTTCCTGCATATAGGGTGTTCTTATAGTACATCTTCATGCCAGATTTGACGAAGCGTAATTCCTTTTTCAAAGGTTTCCTCTGTGCCATCTTCAAAATGGACTTCAACCCGAATAGCTTCTTCATTCTCGTCATTTTCCGATTGATTAACCCAGTCAACCCATTCGATTATTGGAGATAGTTCATCATTGTCCCTAACAATTCGATACCCTTCTCCCAGATTTTCAGATAAAACATCTTCAATTTTATCAAGCTGCATTGTCATTAACTCCTTTCCGTTTCATCATCTTCAATTTCAATCCATTCCCCGGTTTCGTCTTTCTCCATACACGTGCCATAAGGCAAGGACAACAGGGGCACTACGGTTGGGTCAATGCGGCAAATGTCTCGAATATCGTAAAAGCCGCCGTTTTCGTCATCTTCAATTTCATCGTCATCATCGGAAAAGAACCCCCAGCCGGTGTCCCAGCCCCATTCCTCACGCTCCGGCGCTACCCGTTCTGCCACCTTGATTTTATAACCCTCTTGAGCGATACGGTCAGTTGCATAGCAGAATAGGGGACCGTCCCAATCGGGAATGATAGGCGGCTTTCCATCGGCGGCACGTGCAACACGCAGTTCGGGATCATCTTCAAATTCTGCTTCCAAAAATTCTTTTAACCGCTTATCCAAAATTGCACTTATCGCCTGGTAGCTTTCCTCGGTATAAGGCAAAAGCAAATATGCGGCTTCTTCCTCCTCAATGCTATTCCATGTATGGTCTTTCAAAACAGCCAGAGCGCAATCACGGTAGTCCCGAAGATAGCCATAGGGGTTTGAGCGATTGTCCTGGGCATACCATTGAGCAAAGCCAGAGCCTACCCGATCAAAAAATTGTGTGGACAATTTTCCGTCCAGCTTGTCCCGGATAAACACACGCAAGTCGGGGCCATTCCCCGCCCTAACTGCTTCTACCACATTTCGGTACTGGGTAAGAAACGGATTACTCATTTGCCCTCGTTCCATAGCCCAACGCAGATAAACGGCCATAGAGTTGTAAGCGGCCAGTTCATCAACAGGCAAATGCAAATCCCGGATACGTTTTAGATGACTTTCCGCATTATCCATTTCCGCTAAATCATAGCCAATCGTATCTTCATCTGTAATTGCATTAAGGCGCGTGGGGTTAATGACCTCCAAGATTTCGTCCGGGCATTTATCTATAAGTTCATCTACACTATTTTCTAACTTAAACTCCATTTCTTCCTTGTAGAGAGGGATAAGCTGATAAAAATTCACTTCGTCCCCGTCGGGGAGAGTGCAGAAGTATGAGGGTTCACCAAACACACCAGGGTTTAATAACATAGCCCCGCACAATTTTGTACTTTCCGCAAATGGCTCACCGGAACTTATGGTATGTCCCCAGCCAAGCCAAGTATTTCTATCTTTAACAGGTATGCGGGCAATCCATTTCAAAACATCAATAGGCCAATACCATTTTTCCTCTTGCCAATCCTCCTCCGACAATTTCCAATCCGGGGGAAGATTGATTAAAAGCTCTGCCCGTTCCAATTTTTTCTCTGTTAGTTCCTCTGGCACGTTCATTCTATGAGCGCCCATTCCAAATGTAACAAGGGTATAATAGTTATGATCTTTTCGCGGTGGAATAACGCAGATGTCCAAATGAATACCTGTGGAAACACTTTCGTGAAATACGTAATCATAATGACCGAAATATTTTTCAATGTGTTTCTCTACCGCATCCCAATCGGCCTCGTCATACATTTCGACTGGTTCTTCCGAAAGATACCCCTCACAATCGCTCACCAATTTCTGCGCTTCTGGATTGTCCGGCTCTAATTCCAGCCACCGCTTTCCATATTCAAGAGCAACAGCCGCCGTATCATCTGCCATGAGGTGAGCATATCCCATGCGAGCGTTCCAGTACGGGTCATTTTCTCCCTGTTTCCATACAGTTTCCAAAATGTCAATGGAGTGTTGGATAAGTTCCTTATCTACTTCATCATCATCTCCATGCGCCTTGTGATCTCCCAATACTGCCAAATTGCTATAAGCCCGGCCAAGCAATACGGTCAATTTATATCCACGCTCTTTTTCCGGGATAGCTTCAATGGCTTCAATACACCGGGAAAATTCATCGTTTTTATTCCACTGTTCAAGTTGTTCCAGCAAATTGTCCATACCATAATCCTCCTCCAGTTGACGTTTTCAAAACAAAAAAGCGTTTCTATCCGCGCAGAAAACTGCCTTGATAGAAACGCTTATATATACCAATATTATTGGGGGCATGACAAAAGCCCGATGCTACATAGTTATAGCACCGCTCCGCTTGCTTGCTTGCTTGCTTGCTTGCTTGCTTGCTTTAGGATGGCAGAAGTCATGTTGCTTGTCAACCCCTTTTTGAAAAGTTATTTATAGACATTATAGCAGAACATTTGAAGTATGGCAATATTCTTTTTGGAATGTTCGCCCCCTGCACTATCCGCTCCAAAGCGCCTGTTTTTCGGGTTTGCACGAAACGGCAAGCAGGGCAGGTGTGCCCACACCTGCTATTTTTGCGTGGCCGGTAGCCCCGCAAAAATGCTTGTTGGGGAGCTCCCCAAACCCGCTGGACTTCTGGACACTTTGTCCAGAAGTCCTTATTGTCTGCGGCCCCGGCGCTACCGCTCCTGGGCCTTATCTTCCCGCCCTTCTGGATAGCAGCGCAGGAAGTCGATGTTGCCCTTGACCGCCACAGCCTCACGCATATCCGCCTGGGCTTTGCGGTACTCGGCATAGAGGGCCTTTTTCTTTTCAGAGAGCTCACGCCGCCGCTTTTTCAGCGCGTCCATCTTTGGGAGTTTTGCCCCGTCCAAAAGCTCACTCATGGCGGCCTTTGCCGCCCGATAGTCAGAAAGCTCCGCCTCGTGCTGGGCCAGATATTTTTTAGAATACCGGGCCGCCTTGTAGCCGTCAAACACGGGCCTCGTCTTTGCGTACTGCACCACCGCCCCCATGAGCTGGGAAGTATGGGAGAGGGCGGCCTCGGTGTCCCGCAGCTCCCCGGCCAGGGTGTGAAAGCGATCCACCGCCGCCTCGGTGGTGGCCTCCAGCGCCGCATAGTCGGTCAGCCCATGCTCCCGGAGATACAGGAGCGCGGCGGCCATCTGTTTGAGGTTGTAGACCTTCGCCCACCGTTCATAGGCCGGGCCTTTGCCCTGGGCCAGCCGATTTTGAATGTCGATGATGAGATCGACGCGCCGGGGCGGGGGCGGGCCATCCTTTGGCAGCTCCGGGATCGGGCGCTCCCCGGCGATCACCGCCCGGATGTCCTCCGGGTCAAAGCCCAGGCCCAGGGTGGACGAGCGCAGGCGGGTGGGCTTATCCTGCCCAGGGGCCAGGAATGAGATCACCCCGCCTCGGCCATGCTTCACCGCAAAGCCGGACTCCTCCATGAGCCGCAGGAACGCCGCAAAGTCGGCGGGCTGTTTCCCCAGGGCCTCCACGATAGCCAGCCGCACCCGCTGCTGGGCCGAGGGCGGGCGTTCCCCGATCCATTGGCCGTAGTGGAGAAAGCGGCCCTTGCTGTGGAGCTTCGGGTTTTGGATCACAGACAGATCATGCTCCAGGCATACCCGGTCAGAGAGCCGCCGCAGGGCTGCCGCCGATCTGAAAAAATCCCGGAATTTCCCGGTATAGTCCAGGGTGGTGGAATTGTAGTAAATGTGATTATGGATGTGCTGGCGGTCTGTATGGGTGGCAACGAAAAAGGCGTGCTTCCCCTTTGTCCAGCGCATAGCCGTTTCATAGCCCACCCGGTTTGCCTCCTCCGGGGTGATCTCTCCAGGACGGAAGGACTGCCGGATCTGATAGCACAGCACATCCGCATCCCGCCGCTGCTCCCGGCCCGTGACGGCTTTGTACTTTGCCTTTGCCAGCAGAAACTCGGCATCGGCTGTGCGGTGGTCGCACTCATAGGCGGAAATGAGCTCCCCGCCTTGGGTTTTCTCCGGGTTTTGGCCGTAGTCGAAACGGTCTTTCAGCGATTGGGCAACAGTTTCCCCCTTGCTGATATGGTGGGTGATCAAGCGTGTTGTGGCCGTAGGCTCACCTCCTCCAGATAGACGAAAAGCGGGCGACGGGAAAATCCCCGCCGCCCGGCACTTCTGGACAAAGTGTCCAGAGGTCATCAGCTAAACATAAAATCCTGCAAAGCGTATTTCACCCCATACAGGCGCTCCAGCAGCCACTCCCCGATGGCCGGGAGCCCAAAGGGGGAAACCAAAAACGCCAGCACCAGCATGGCAATACACCCGGTATGCAGCCCTGCGAAAAAACCGCAGGCCGCCAGCAGAACGAAAACCGTACACGCCAGCCAGCAGAGCGCCCCTGCGATGCAGGAGAGGAACGAGAGCACCGCCACAGCGAGGATCAGCGCCAGAACAAAGGGGGCCGCGATGATTTTCAAAATGATACGCATGGTTCATACCTCCTACAAAAGTTTGCTATTTGCCTCTATATGTATATTATAACTCAGTAAGAGGGGGCCAACAAGGATGACTCCGGCTGCCCCCACCTCTGGGCAAAGTGTCCAGAAGCCGGGGCAGCCGGGGAGCGTTGCGCTCCCCGGCAAGGGTTAAAGCTCCACCACCGCCGACAGCTTTTTGAGCAGGTCGGACAGCGGCTCCCACAGGGTTTCATAGTCCCGCTGGAGGGCCTTGATCTCCTCCGGGTAAATGCCGCCGTAGGTGTTCGCCTGGATCGCCACCTGGTTTAGATTGTTGGAGCACCGCCGCTGGAGTGATACCAACTCCCGGACGGGCGAAAGGTCAACATGGAGCACATAGCCGTTGAGCGCCATTTTCCGCACATAGGCCCCCAGGTTACGGACACCCGCCTCGGCCATGCGCTCCCGGATCAGCGCCAGCTCCTCCTCGGACACCATCACATGAAGATGGACAGGGCGGCGGCGCTTTTTCTGGCTCACCGTTCCTCGCGCTCCCGGCTCCGATAGGGGCGGGGCGGCTCCTTTACCTTGTCCAGCGGCTTTTCCTCCTCCGGGGGCTGGGGGGAGCCAAACACGCCGCACAGCCTTTTCATTTCCAGGTCGGCCCGATCCTGTTCCCTCTGTTTTTCCATACACATACCTCCTAACGCTCGCCCCTATCGGGGGCTTTCTTTTTTGGAGCCTCCGGCTCCCGGTGCTCCAGGGCCTCCCGCTGGGCGGCCTTGATTTGTTCGGCAATCGGCTGTTTTTCTTTCGCCTGTTTGTGGGCCTTAGCTGCTACTTGACGCTCCACCCCACGGGCGCGGGCGGTAAGCTGCTCCGGGGTGACATACTCTTTCGCCACATAGCTGCCAAAGTCGGGATAAAACCAGGTCAGCCGCCTTTGTTCCGGGACATGGTGGGCGTCCTCCCATTTGCCTACCACCTGGGCCTGGGCATCCATCTGCCGCCGGATGTCCAGATTTTCACGGGAGGGCCGCAGTTCATAATCCTGCATTTCCCGCTCAGTCAGCGGCTGGGCATAGGTGATGGCACCACACGCCTGGAACGCCTCACCCGTCACTTCCAGGCGGGTGAAATATAAATCCATGTGGACAGGACGGTTAAAGTAGCTGTTCGGGTAGGTGCCGATGTCGATGGGCCGCTGGGTGGAGTAGTATTTGTAGGTTTCCTTGTCCGGGGCCTGCTCTACCTCAAACACATGATAGCGCCGCTGATAGTCCTCAGCCCGATTGTGAAAATCCCGTTCTGCCATATCCGGCTCGTTGTGATAGTGGCCCCAAAAGAAGTCCCGGTGCCCGTCCTGCTCGTTGAATTGCCATGTTACATAGGGGTTTGGAGCCTTGGGGTTTTCCCCCAGCACAAAGCCACATTTGTTGTCAAACAGGATCGTGTGGCGTATCACATAGCCTTGATTTTCTTCCAGAATACCGCCTCCTTGTCATAATCAAATAGGCCGCCACCTCTGGACAAAGTGTCCAGAAGTGACAGCGTGGGGATGTGGAAAGCATTTGGCTAAAACGGGGGTAGGCCAAAGAAACATACGGCCCACCCCAAAACCGGCCCCGGAAAGCCTTGTGATCAGCGGGTTTTCCGGGGCCTAATTTTCCACACATCACCTCCGCTTTTTCCGCATATACTCCCGCTTTTGCCGCCGCAGGGCGATCCGGGCGCAAACCTCGGAGCAGTAGGCCATGCGCCCATCCACGGGGACAGCCCCGCCGCAGATGGGGCAGGGTTTGAAAACCGGGGGCGGGCCCTCGGTCAAGAGCGCCGCCTCCAGCGCCGGATCAAGGGGCAGGACAGCCTCCCGGAAATAACGGCAATAGGCCCCCGTCCAGCATTTGCCGAACATATAACATTCGCACTCCAGGGGCAGGCATCCATATTCCTTGTTATAGTTGGCGCACCACTTCACCACCAGGGCGCGGATTTTCCTTTTTTCCTCGCGGGTCAGTTCACGGGCCACCCCATCACCTCCCGGCAGGGGTTTTCAAAAGCTCCCGGTAGCAGGACACGCAGCTGATCCCCCGCCAGTAGGGGCACCCGGAGCAACGGGAGCCTTTGGGCGCTTTGGGGATGGAGGGGGCCAGAGGCCGGGGCTTCTGTTTCATCATTTTTTCATAGGGGTTATTGGTAAAGTTCATTCCTCATCCTCCTCGCTGTTTTCGTCCTCGTCCCAGGGCGGGCCGTCGTCCTCATAGTCCTCCTCGCCGTAGTCCTCCTCCGGCTCGGCGGCCTGCTGCTGTTTGGGCCGGATCACCTTGAAATAGAACGCGGCCCCGCCGCCGATCCCAGCCACTGCCAGGATGAGAAGGAGCCTCCCCATGCTGCCGCCTGTTTCCGGCTCCTCCGCAGGCTCCTCAGTTTCCGCAGGCTCCGGGGCGACGCCCACGCATTTTCCCATATTGACAGAGCAGACGGCGCACTCTGTATTGACAGCCCCCACCTCGCATTTTTCAGAGCAGGAGCACACCGCCTGTTCCACGCCAGCGGCCTCGGCTGCGGCCAGCAGGTCGGCTTCGTCCACCACATTCAGAAAATAGGTTTCGTACTGTTCGCCCTCCTCGTCCACGGGCTTGTCGTAGTCAATGACGAAATAAAATGTAGCCCCGCCGCTGGTCTGGACGGTGATAAACTGCTTGTTGGTGTTTTCGTCATAGAGCAGGTCGCGGGTCACAAAACCGCCCTCCTCCGAAAAGCCCTGGCCGGGCTCTATGGTAGGCTCCGGCTCCGGGGCCAGGGTTTCCATTGTGGGATCGCCGTAGTCCTCATACTCGCCGCCCCCAGCATAGGCGGTGGTGCTGAATCCGCATAAAAGAACAGCGGCGCAAAGCGCCGCCGTCAAAGACTTCCATCGTTTCATATTCAATTTTCCTCCTTTTCCATAGGCCCCGACTTCTGGACACTTTGTCCAGAAGTACCCTCCCGGAGCTGCTGAAGCACCAGGGGCAGCTCCTCCAGGGAAATGCTCAGACCCCGCACGATGTCCACGATCTCGCTGTTTTCCGCCTCCAGCTTGTTTTTCTCCAGCTCCTTGAGCCGGGCCTGCTGCTCGTTGATTTTGGCCTTGACCTTTTCGATCTCGGCCTGGATTTTTTGGCTTTTGCTTGCCGCCATAGAGTACCTCCAATCATGGTAAACGCCCGTAGGCGTAGAAATGGGACTGCCAGTAGCTTGTATTCAAATTCGCGTAGCTGATGGGATCGCCCGCATGGATCATCATCCCGTCCCCCACATAGTAGAGTAGGAAAGCACCGCCTTTCCTTATTTCTAGGGTAGGTTTGTGCAGTCCTCTCCCCGAACCGTGCTTGCATTTCTCAATGCACACGGCTCTCCATCTTTGCTCCGTTACAGGTTATTTCTTTTCGCCATGATGTATAGCCATGTGACACTTGTGGCATACCACGATTGTTTTCCGTCTTTTGGCTATCATTATCTTTTCCCATTCTGATTTTCCTTTAAGGTTTTTAACCTTGTTTACATGATGAATTTCGTATCTGTCACTTTCCGTACACCCACATACTTCACATATCTTCGCCTTTAATCGGCTTTCTAATGTTGTTACGTCATGGGAATAATTTTTAGCTGTTTGTGGAACAATATCAGTAAACTTCTTTCCTTTGCAGTCAGCATAATTCGCAAAATACATTTTCTTTATTACTGTTTTAGTTTCATAAGGAATAGCCCATTTGCCTGTACCGTCTTTATACATAGCTCTAA